>JANOCF010000081.1:0-4214 GCA_031412055.1 Holophagales bacterium
CATCTGGTAGAGGGGCAGGCGCCCGTCCTTGCCGGTCTCCTCGGCGGAGGCCATGGGCCAGGCGCTCTCCACTTCGGGAGCGACCGGCTGCTCCGGCAAGCGGATGAGCCGCACGTCCGCCCGCGCCGCCAGGTGCGGCAGGAGATCGGCGCTGTAGTCGGCGATCCCCGAGCGGACGGGCGGGAGCGGAGAGACGTAGTCGAGGCAAAGTGGGAAAGGGGGAACGATCAGCTCCTAAAAGGTCATGTCATCCTTGCCCGGCGTGGCCATCTGCCCTTTCAGGAAGGCCTCGATGAACGGATCGACGCCGCCGTCCAGGACGCGGTTGGCGTCGCCCACCTCGGCCCCGGTGCGGTGGTCCTTGACCATGCGGTAGGGGTGGAGGACGTAGCTGCGGATCTGGTTCCCCCAGGAGTTGTCCGCCTTCAGTCCCTCGCGCTCGTCCTGCTCCTGCTTGCGCTTCTGCACCTCCCGGTCATAGAGCCGGGACTTGAGGACCTTCATGGCCATCGCCCGGTTCTTGATCTGGCTGCGCTCGTTCTGACAGGCGACCACGATCCCCGAAGGCAGGTGGGTGATGCGCACCGCCGAATCGGTCTTGTTGACGTGCTGGCCGCCCGCGCCCGAGGAGCGGTAGGTGTCGATCCTCAGGTCCTTGTCCAGAACCTCGATCGCGATGTCGTCGTCGACCTCCGGGTAGACGTCGACCGACGCGAACGAGGTGTGGCGGCGGCCCTGGAAGTCGTAGGGGCTGATCCGCACCAGCCGGTGCACGCCGGCCTCGCTCTTGAGATAGCCGTACGCATTCTCGCCACGGATCGCGAAGGTGGCGCTCTTGAGCCCCGCCTCCTCGCCGTCCTGGCGCTCCATCAGCTCCACCTGGTAGTCGTGCTGCTCTCCCCAGCGCAGGTACATGCGCAGGAGCATCTCCGCCCAGTCCTGCGACTCGGTGCCGCCCGCCCCGGGGTGGATGGCCAGGATCGCGTTCTTGTCGTCGTCCGGGCCGGAGAGCTTCAGCTCCAGTTCCAGGCGGTCGAGCTCGGTCTGCAGACGGTCGAGGAAGCGGGCCAGCTCCTCGTCGACCTCCCCTTCGTCGAGAAGCTCGCGCCACGTGGCAAGCTCTTCGGCGTCGGAGCGCAGCCGGTTCAAGGTCTCGAGGCGCCGCTCGAGGCCGCGCCGCTGCTGCATGAGGGAGGCGTTGCGGGACGGATCGTCCCAGAATCCCGGCTCCTGCATCTGCCGGTCGATGTCCGACAGCTCTTTCTCTAAGCCGGTGTCCTCAAAGATACCCCCGGAGGTTGGTGAGCTGCTCCGCGAGGGTGTCGATGCGCTGCTGTGCGTCTGAAGCAATCATGCTGTTTTCTCCTTGCTGCCTGCATACCGGGCCAAATATAGCGCAACCGCGGCGATCCCCGAGAGCAGTGTGCAGAGGAACGGCACCAGCCAGGGAAGCCGCGCGTAGGGGGTCACGCCGGAACGGCCCAGCACCCGCGAGCGGATCACCCCCTCCTCGAACACCCCGAGCTGCGACCAGACCGAGCCGTCCGGCCCGACGACGGCCGACACACCCGTGATCGCCGCCCGCAGCAAGGGGCGGCGGTTCTCGGCGGCGCGGAAGCGGGCCGCCCGGAAGTGCTGCCAGGGAGCGAAGCTGTCGCCGTACCAGGCGTCGTTGGTGATCGTGACCAGGAACGTGGCCCCCCGGCGCGCCAGCTCCGCGACCTCCTCCGGGTAGACCACCTCGTAGCAGATGGCCATGCCGATCTTCTCCTGCCCCCAGGGCAGCAGGGTCACGCCGGCCGATGCCCGGAACTCGCCGGCGTTGCGGGCCAGCTTGTCCATCCAGGAGAAGAGCCCGCGGAAGGGCACGAATTCCCCGAACGGCACCAGGTGGCGCTTGTCGTAGCGGTGCAGGGTCCCTTCGGGCGCGATCAGGTAGGCCGAGTTGTAGAACGACTCCTCCACCGGATGGCTGGAGTTGAACAGCACCGTGCAGCCGCGCCGGACCAGGGCCTCCAGGTCCGCGCGCAACATCGGGTCGCGGGCGTAGGAGAACGGCCAGGCCGCGCTCTCCGGCCAGACCACCAGCGTCCCGGGACGGCAGGCTTCGGCGGAGGCGTCCATCAGCTTGCGGTAGTTGCGCAGCACCGCGACCGCGTCGTACTCCGTCAGGTTCGCGATGTTGGGCTGGATCAGCCGCACCGGCAGCCCGGTCTCTCCCGCCGGCCCGATGGCCCCGGCACGCTCCATGTCCGCGAGGCTCTCGCGCGCGCTCCACCGCCCCGCCATGGGGAACAGAAGCAGCGGCACCAGCCATGCCGCGGCCAGCGGCTCCCAGCGGCGGCGCTCCACGGCGGCGGCCAGGCCCGCGTTGGCCAGGACGACCAGGAACGAGATGCCGTACGGCCCTACCCAGCCCGAGAGCGGCAGCGCGCCCGCCACGTCGACCCAGGCATAGGCGGCGAGGTTCCAGGGAAAGCCGCCGAACAGGTAGGTCCGCAGCCACTCCAGGGCCACCCAGAGGGCGGGGAGCACCAGCAGGCGCAGAACGGGCCAGCGGCGCCAGGCTTTGCCTCCGAGCCAGCCGAACAGCCCCTCGAAAACGGCCAGGTAGGCGGCGAGCAGCCCGTTCAGGAGGACCGCCAGCGGCATCGGCATGCCGCCGAAGGTGACTAGCGTGGGCGCGATCCAGGAGAGCGCCGTCATCCATGAGGCGAAGCCGAAGACGAAGGCCAGGCGGCCCGAAGACCGGGAGGAGGAAAACAGGAAGATCAGCGGCGCGAGGGCCAGCCACGGAGCGACGACGTGCGGCTCGCGGCCGAACTGGAGCGCCCAGAGCACGCCGGCGCCCGCGGCGAGCGCCCACTTCACTCGGTGACCCAGGTGTCCAGCTTGTAGCCTGACCTCACCTGCTCGGCGACCTTCTGCGCGTCGCCGCGGGAGTTGAAGGGACCGATGCGCACGCGGTACATGGTGCGCCCGGCGACCTGCACCGGCGAGAGGAATGCCTTGTGGCCGCCGCGGGTCAGGCGGCTCCGCACGCTCTCCGCCTGGTCCTGGTCGCCCGAGGAGAAGACCTGAATGACGACCTGCCCGGAGGCGAGCCGGGGCTCGTTGCCCTTCACCGGGGCAGTTCGGGCCGGAGTGGGAGCCGGGACCGGCGTGGGGGTCGGCGTGTTGCGCCGCTGCGGAGTCGGGGTCGGCGGAGCGGCAGCCACCTCGGCAGGCTCCTCTTCGTCTCCCTCACCGCCCTCGCCCCCGAAATCCTCGAGCAGCGTGGTGTCGTCCGGCTCCGTCGTCTCGGGTGTCTCGCCGATGGTCGCCGGCGTGGGCTCGGGCTCCTGGTCGGCCTGCTCGGCCTGCTTCTGCTCGTCGCCGAAGAACTCGAACTCCTCCAGCTCCTGGCCCGGCTGCGGCTCCGCCGGTCCGGTGGGCGCCTCGGCGATCTGCTGCTGGGCGCGGGCCGCGCTCTCGCGGCCGATCCAGAGTCCGGAGAAGAAGGCGGAGACCAGGCAGATCAGGAGGATCACGAACGCGACGACCACCTGGCGGTTGGTCAGCGCGATCTCGTAGTAGCTGGGCTCGTGCGAATTGGTCACGTCGATACAGGCTCCATCAACGGCGCTCCCCACGCTTGAGGAACGCGTCGATCAGGTCCATCGGCAGCGGGAAGATGATCGTCGAGTTCTTCTCCGCCGAGATCTCCGTCAACGTCTGCAGGTAGCGCAACTGCAGGGTGACGGGGTTGACCGCGATGATCTCCGCCGCCTCGGCCAGCTTCACCGAAGCTTCCAGCTCACCGGCGGCGTGGATGATCTTAGCGCGCTTTTCCCGCTCCGCCTCCGCCTGCCGGGCCATGGCCCGCTGCATCTCGGTCGGCAGATCGACATGCTTGAGCTCGACCATGGAGATCTTGATTCCCCAGGGATCGGTCTGGGAGTCGATGATCGTCTGGAGCTGGTCGTTGAGCCGGTCGCGCTCGGACAGGAGCTCGTCCATGTCCGCCTGGCCCAGCACCGAGCGCAGCGTCGTCTGGGCGAGCTGGCTGGTGGCGTAGAGATAGTTCTCCACCTCGACGATCGCCCGCGCCGGCTCGACCACGCGGAAGTAGACCACCGCGTTGACCTTCACCGACACGTTGTCGCGGGTGATGATGTCCTGCGGCGGCACGTCGAGCACCACGGTCCGCAGCGAGACCTTGATCATCTTCTCGA
>JANOCF010000082.1:0-4483 GCA_031412055.1 Holophagales bacterium
CTACGGGGCCAACGGAAAGCCGCGGGGGGGCGAGCTCCGGGTGAGCCGACTGGGGGACCGGCAGCAGCACGCTCCCGCCGTGGCCGTGCGCCCGGACGGTTCCTTCGTCGTAGTCTGGAACCGCGTGCCGGGCGGCGGCAAGCGAATCGAGGTCTACGCTTCCCGCTTCACCGCCGCGGGACAGGCGGTCGGCAAGCCGCGCCTCGTCGCCTATGCGGGCCAGGCGAGCGCGGAGGAGCCGGCGGCCGTGGCCCTCCTCCCCGACGGAGGCTTCTTCGTGGCCTGGAGCCTCGAGGATGGCCTCACCTACTGGGAGGACGGGGAATTCCCGTCGCGCGACCTCTACGGCCGCCGCTTCACCAGCGACGGCATCCTCGTCGGAGGACGGGTCACCCTCAACGCGGATCCGTCCGGAGACCAGAGGCACCCGAAGTGCGCGGCGAGCCGGGGCAGGGAGCTCGTCTGCACCTGGACGAGCCAGCTTGGCGAAGGGTACTTCGGCGAGACCATGTTCCGGCGCTTCGAGCTCACCGGCCTGCCGCTCGGGGACGAGCTGCAGGTCAACGAGGAGGAGACGACCGGCTGGGCGCAGCGCTATCCGTCCATTGCGGTCCACGAGGACGGCTCGGTCCTCGTCGCGTGGCTCGACTCGAGTGCCGCGGAGCGTATTCTGGGGCGGGTGCTCGACGCCTCGGGCCAGTTCCTCGCGCCTTCCTTCTCCTTCGGCACGACGGAGTCCGGATCCGTGGCACCCACCAAGGCAGCGGCCACGGAGGAGGGCTTCGCGGTCGTCTGGGCGACTCGTACCGAGCTCCTCCTGCGCCGGTTGAGGGTCGCCGGGACCTTCGTGGGCGGCGCGCAGACGGTCAACCTGCGCCGCGACGGCAGCACGGGGCAGCCCGCGGTGGCGTACGGACCGGGCGGCGGGGCCGTGGCGTGGGCGTTCGCCACCCAGGGTTTCCACGACGGGGACATCGCCGCGCGCCGGCTGCGCTGACGCGCGGCGAGCCCTGGCCGGATCTCCCCGCTGAGAGGCCTTGCCGACTAGCGGTCTTCCTTGGCGGGTATCTCCCAGGAGTTCAGCTCGAAGCCCAGATCCTCCAGCCGCTTGCGGGTGTCCGTGATCCAGTCCCGGAGCACCCGGTCGGTGTGCAGCCCGTAAAGGGGTCGTTCGTCGATGAGGATGGACACGCCGTCGTCGATGACGCTGATCTGGACGTTGCCGTTCTCCTGCGTGCTCGTCTGGGTCTCCAGGGGGAGGAAGGCAGCCTCGAGGACTGCCAGGTTGCGGTCGGTGGTTTCCGTGCTGCCGATGGCCATAGAATCGTTACCTCCTTGTCGTGCACCGCAGGAGGATGCAGGATGCGCGCCCGGCCCTGGTTCCCTCCCCGGCCAGGCACGATCCCGGCACGATCCCGGCAAGATTGACACCCTACCCCCTGCGTCCCTATACTCGAAGGCCCGAGTTCTCAAATACTTATATGGGACTCGAAGCCCCCCGTTCGAGGGGGCACAGGCCCGCGAGCCTGAATCCACGCCAAGGAGGAACGTCTTTTATGCCGGCCAGTGAGCAAATGGACCAGCCGACGATGACGGCCGAGTCCGATGAGGAGCTGTCAAGGGAGGAGTACCAGAAGCTCCTCGAGATGTATGACGAGAGCATGCGGAACCTCACCGAGGGTGAGATCGTGCCTGGTCGAGTCATCGGGATCACCGCCAACTCGGTGATCATCGACGTCGGGTACAAGTCGGAAGGGCTCGTGCCGATCGAGGAGTTCCTCGACCGCGAGGGGAACCTGACCGTCTCCGAGGGGGAAGAAGTCGACGTCCTCCTCGAGAAGACCGAAGACCTCGAGGGCCACGTGCTTCTCTCCCGCATGAAGGCGCAGCGGATGCGCCGCTGGACCGAGGTGGAGCGGGCTTACAAAGAGAGCCGCATCATCAAGGGCCGAGTCACCGACCGCATCAAGGGCGGCCTGACCGTGGACGTGGGCCTGCGCGCCTTTCTGCCCGGCTCGCTCGTCGACATCAAGCCTGTCAAGAACCTGGAGTCGCTGCGCGGCCTCGAGCTGGAGTTCAAGGTCATCAGCCTCGACCGCCGGCGCAACAACATCGTCCTGTCCCGCAAGGCGGTGCTCGAGACCGAGCTGGCAAAGAAGAAGGCCGACACCCTCACCCGTCTGGAAGAGGGAGCCCGTCTCAAGGGCGTGGTCAAGAACATCACCGACTACGGCGTGTTCATCGATCTCGGCGGCATCGACGGCCTGCTGCACATCACCGACATCTCCTGGGGCCGCGTCAACCACCCCTCGGAGCACTTCTCGGTGGGCGACGAGGTCGAGGTGGCCGTGCTCAAGTTCGACCCCGAGACCGAGCGCGTCAGCCTCGGCTACAAGCAGAAGTCCGACGATCCGTGGACCCTGGTGGACAAGAAGTACCCCATCGGCTCGCGCGTCCGCGGCAAGGTCGTCTCCCTGGTCGACTACGGCGCGTTCGTGGAGATCGAGGAGGGCGTCGAGGGCCTGATCCACGTCAGCGAGATGTCGTGGACCAAGAAGGTCGTCAACCCCGCCAAGATCCTGGAAGTCGGCCACGAGGTCGAAGCCATCGTCTCGGAGCTCGACATGGACCAGCGGCGCATCAGCCTGTCGCTGCGCCAGACCGAGCGCAATCCGTGGGAGGAGCTGAAGGACACGCACCCCGAGGGCACCGTCATCGAGGGCAAGGTCCGCAACCTCACGGAGTTCGGCGCCTTTGTCGAGATCACCGAGGGCATCGACGGTCTCATCCATGTCTCCGACATGAGCTGGACCAAGCGGGTCAAGCACCCGAGCGAGGTCCTCAAGAAGGGCGACACGGTTCGGGCGCGCATCACCAACATCGACATCGAGAACCAGCGCGTCTCGCTTTCGATCAAGGAGTTCATGCCCAACGAGTGGGACGACTTCTCCGAGCGGCACCGCGTGGGTGACGTCCTGGAGGGCCGGGTGGTCAACGTGACCGACTTCGGTCTCTTCATCGACATCTACAACGGCCTCGAGGGTCTCGCCCACATCAGCGAGATCGATCTGCCCGCGGGCGTCAAGCCCGAGGATCACTACAAGGTCGGCGACTGGGTGCGGACCCGCATCCTGCGCATCGAGGAGGACGACAAGAAGGTCGGCCTCTCCCTGCGCGGCGTGACACAGCCGACCGAGGAAGAGATCGCGGAGCTTCAGGCCGGCCGCGGCGAGAGCAGTGGCGGTCCGGTCGTGGAGAGCGCACCGGCGGCTGAGAGCGAGCCGGTGGCGGAGAGCGGCGACGAAGCCGAAGCAGCCGAAGAAGCCGAATACGACGGCGAAGAGTAGTAGGCGGTATTGACACCTGAACGGCGGCGGGTCCCTTCCCTGGGGCCCGCCGCAGTTTTTGATGAAAGGGGCGGGAGATGTCGGTAGCCTACAAGAACGACGGCATGACCAAGGCCGAGCTCGTCGAAGAGGTCGCCCGGACGACTCAGCTCACCAAGAAGCACGCGGAGATCATCGTCAACACGGTCTTCGACAGCATCGTGGACTCTCTCAAGGGTGGCGAGAAGATCGAGCTGCGCGGGTTCGGCAGCTTCCGCATCCGTCACCGCGGCGCCCGCACCGGCCGCAACCCCAAGACCGGCGACAAGGTCAGCGTTCCGCCCAAGCGGATCCCCTACTTCAAGCCGGGCAAGGAGCTCCGAGAGCTGCTCAACGACGAGTGTTGAGCCGGCGGACTCAAGAGGACGCCGGATGCAGAACCTCTTCACGCCCTGGAGGTATTCGTACATCACGCAGATCTCGCCGAGCCCGCAGGCCCCGGCGGACACCGACTGCTTCTTCTGCGCGGCAGGACGGAACCCTGACGATCCCGATGGCCTGGTGGTCCACACCGGCCGCCATCACCTCGTCATGCTGAACCTCCACCCGTACTCGAACGGGCACCTGATGGTGGCCCCGCTCGAGCACCACAGCTCTCCCCAGGAGAGCGGGGAAGAGGCCCGCGCCGAGTTCTGGCCGCTCGTCCTGAAGAGCCAGAAGGTGCTCCAGGCCGCCTACAATCCGCATGGGCTCAACCTGGGGATGAACCTGGGTCGTCCCGCCGGTGCCGGCGTACCCGGACACTTCCATTTCCACCTGGTTCCACGGTGGAACGGGGATACGAATTTCATGACTGTCCTGGCGGAGGTCCGCTTGATCCCGGAGGACCTGCGCCAGTCGCGCGAGCGCCTGCGGGCGCTCTTCGCCCGGGAGGAGGATTTGATTGAGCCAACCCCTTGAGGGTCCGCAGAACGAGCCCCTGCCTTCGGAGACCGCTGCCACCGCGGTCGGCAATCCCGTGCTGGCCATGGTGCTGGCCTGGCTGGTGCCGGGGCTCGGGCACTTCTACCTTGGGAGGCGCGCTCGCGCCGTCCTCTTTTTTCTGCTCGCCGTGGTCTGCCTGTGGGTCGGCACGTCGCTCCAGGGGAACCTCTACC
>JANOCF010000083.1:0-9316 GCA_031412055.1 Holophagales bacterium
ACCACCGGAGCCTCGTCCTCGACCCACAGGGAGGCCAGCGGGGTGGCCAGACGCTCCCAGGCCGACGACAGCAGGCCGCTGAGCGGAGTCGTCGCCGCGACCGCCGCGACCCGCGAGAGCGGCCGGGTCTCTGCCTGCGCAGCCATCGGCAGGCCGAGGAAGACGACGAGACAGAGAACGGACATGGGACGGCGAACGTTCGACATGAGGACACTCCTCCGGGTCGAGCACCGCGGCGGCATTGCCAGGGATGCGTAAAGGAGAAGTGGCGCCAGACGCCAAATGGGAGACGCTCTCGTGTCAGTTCAGCAAAATCTCTTTTTCGCCGAAGAGGCGCTCGGCGTGGAGCCCCCTGGAGCGGCAGTCCTCGATCAGCCGGTTCGAGTCCTTGATCGGGTTCGAATCGTCCGTGTACTTGACGCTCATGATGTAGTTCAGCCAGGGCTCCTGGCCCATGGCGTACACGTACGCCTCCTTGCAGTTGAAACGCTGGACGATGTCCGCCGCCCGCTCGTAGTTGGAGCCCGCCAGGCGCCGGGACTGGTCCATCTTCCTCTCCAGCGGCCTGGTGAGCAGCGGGCCGTAGACCCAGGAGAGCGGCGCGCCGTCGCACTCCATGCCCAGGAAGGCGACGTCGATATCCCCCACCGCCTCCTGGACCCGCTCGTAGAGCCGCGGTTCGATGTTGCACGAGTCGGCGCCGAAGAGCATCGAGTGGCGGCCGATCCGGCAGAGGTAGGCCAGCTTGCTGCGGATGTTCAGGTCCGCGTGCTCGCCGAGGAAGGGCAGGCCGGTGATGGAGGCGTTCCCGAGCTCGAAGGTCTCCATCTCGTCCATCTCCACCACGCTCGGGAAGCCGATCTGCTGCATCAGGAGCTTGAGAGACGGATCCTGGAGGGCGCCGCCGCCGCTCCGGGGCACCACGACCGTGCCGATCTTGTGGCGGAGCTGGAGCATGGTCTCGAACAGGATGTGGTCCTGGTGGTTGTGGGTGATCAGGACGTAGTCGATCCGGTCCGGGAGGTCCGCGTAGGTATAGCGGGAGACGTCGCTCTCGTAGGTGTAGCTGAGCACCGGATCGAGCAGGATGCTCGCGTCGGCGGTCTCGATCAGGATGCAGGCGTGGCCGAAGTAGCGCCAGCGCACCCCCTTGCCGTCATAGCGCGGGTAGGAGCGCGGCGGCTCGGCGGTGAGGAAGCTGCGGAAGGCCTCGTCGTGCCGGTCCTCCAGCTCCAGCGCCTCCTTGATGTGGGCGAAGGTCTGGGGGACGGACTTCATCTTGAACAGCTCGTCGATGCCCTTGTGGCGGAAGGGCAGACGCAGGTGGACCTCGCCGTCCTCCGCCAGGCGCGGCGTGCTGAGCACGAACGGCCGGTCGTCCTGGCTGATCAGCGAGAGCATGAGGCTCTGCGTCTCCGGCATGTAGTAGGGGCTGCGGTAGAGCAGCGGCTCGATGAGCCGGAACGAGGGCTGGCTGTTGAGGTCGTAGACCAGCTCGACAAAGCCCCGCAGAGGCAGCGGGACCCTGTCGTAGAGCGGCTCCAGGGAGTAGCCCTTCGCCTCGTTGCGCAGCATGTCGTCGAGCTGGACGACGGCCGACGCGAGCTCGAGCTGGTGCGTCCGCTCCTTGCGGGTGAAGTCGATCAGCCCCTGGATCTGGGGCACCCGCGGCTCCGGGTAGTCGATGAACGGCCCGCCGAGCATGGCCGGGTTCTTCACCGCGGCGGCGTGGACCTGCGGCGCCTTGACGTAGGACTCCATGATCTTCATGTGGCGTCCCACGACGTTGAGCGCCGCCGTGGCCGGCGAGATCAGGTGGGACCACGCGTACCAGTGGTCCACCAGCGGCTCCACGACCATGTTGGGCTTCAGGTAGAACTTTTCCTCACTCATCTCTGCAGCTCCCGAACTGTCGTGTTCCCGTGTTCCCGTGTTCCCGGATACCAGGACCCGTATCAAGACAAAGCGCGCCGGGAAAAAGCCCGGCCCGCGCGGCTTCTCTTCCTCATGAGTGTCGCCGGCCCGCCGAAGCGAGCCCATCCGGCGGGAGACTAGATCCGAGATCCCGCGAGACGGGCGAGGGCCGCAAGCGCCGCGAAGTGCCCGCACATCCCGTGCACTCCACCCGAAGGCGGCGTGCTCGCCGAGCACAGGAAGACCCCCGGATCGGGCGTGGCATACGGGACCATCCGGGCCACCGGGCGCGTGAAGAGCTGCGTCATGGTGGCGGCGCCGCCGTTGATGTCGCCGCCCACGAGGTTCGGATTGTGGGCTTCGAGCTGGGCCGTATTCATGGTGTGGCGCGCCAGCACCACGTCGCGGAAGCCGGGCGCGAAGCGCTCGACCTGCCGCTCGATGATCTCCGTCATGTCCTTGGTCGACCCGTTGGGCACGTGGCAGTAGGCCCAGGCCGTGTGCGATCCCTCGGGCGCCCTCGTCGAGTCGAACAGGCTCGGCTGCCCGAGCAGGACCAGCGGCCTCTCGGACTCGCGGCCGTCCCACGCCGACCGTTCCGAGGCCGCGATCTCCTCCAGCGTCCCGCCGAGATGGATCGTCCCGGCCCGCCGGCACGCGTCGGCCTTCCAGGGGATCGGCTCGCGGAGTGCCCAGTCGACCTTGAAGACTCCGGGGCCGTACTGATAGTTGCCGAGCCGCCGGCGGTAGCTCTCCGGCCACTTGGTGCCGCCCAGGCAAAGGAGCTGCGCCGGGGTGAGATCCAGCAGGACGACCCCGGCCTTGGGAAGCTCGTCCAGCGACTTGACCCGCCAGCCGGTCACGATCTCGCCGCCCAGCTCGCGCAGCAGGCTGGCCAGGGCGTCGGAGATCCGCTGCGCGCCGCCCGCCGGCTGCGGCCAGCCCACCGAGTGGCCCGTGGCCGCGAGCACGAGTCCGAACGAAGCCGTGGGCACGAGATCCAGAGGCAGGAACGAGTGTCCGGCGATGCCCGCGAACAGGGCGCGGGCGTGGACTCCGCGGAACTTCCCGCGGGCCAGCCCCTCGGCCGATCGCAGCGCGGTCAGTCCGAATCTGGCCATGAGCAGCGGGTCCTTGAAAGGCTTCAGGGGTCCGAGGAAGGCGACGGCGAGCCGCTCCCACATGTCGGCGAGAGGCATGAGCAGCCCGCGCCAGGCTTCGGCGTCCTGCGGGTCGAGGCTCCTGGCCGTGTCCTCGAACTTCTGTGACAGCACCGCCGCCGTGCCGTCGTCCAGCGGATGGGCGAGAGCATACGGCGGGTGGATCCACTCCACCCCGTGCCGTTCGAGCGGCAGCTTGCTCAGGTACGGGGAGCCGACGGCCAGTGGATAGATGGCCGAGCAGATGTCGTGGGTGAACCCCGGCAGCGTCAAAGCCGCCGAGCGGACCGCGCCGCCGACGGTGTCCGCGGCCTCGATCAGCAGCACGGACCGGCCGGCCTGCGCCAGCGTGATGGCCGCGCTCAGCCCGTTCGGCCCCGCGCCTACGACAACCGCGTCCAAACCGCTTTCCTTTTCATCGCACCCCTCCTCGGTTGCAACCCGGGATCGTTGCAAGGTCCTTACCCGCTGACCGTCTCTGGCGCGGCTCTGGCGGGGTTGTCCGGCGGTTCGCGTAACCCTGGACACACGCCACAATGGAGTGGCTGAGGAGTTCCAATGTTGAAACGAGGCGAGGTTTACGAGAACCCCGTGACCGGCGAGCGCGTCGTCATCCGCGTGGGCACCCACGAGACGGGTGGCGAGCGGCTGGTCGCTGACATATATGCCCGGCCCGGTGCGGCCGTGGCCGGCGAGCATGTTCATCCTTCCATCGACGAGCGCTTCACCGTCCTGCGGGGCCGGGTCGGCTTCTGCATCGACGGCCGGGAGGCCCTCGCCAGGCCAGGCCACGAGATCCACGTGCCCGCGGGCGTGGCCCACGACTGGTGGAACGCGGGCGACGAGGAGGCCCACATCGTCGTCGAGATCCAGCCCGCGGCGCGCTTCGAGGCCATGATCCTGAACCTGTTCGGTCTGGCGCAGGACGGCAAGACCGACAAGAAGGGGATGCCGTCCCTGCTTCAACTCGCGCTCCTGGCGCGGGAGTTCGAGGACGTCGTCCAGTTCACCAGCATTCCCGGGCCCGTGCAGCGCGTGCTGTTCGCGCTCCTGGCGCCCATCGCCCGCCTGCGCGGATACCGGGGCCGCTATCCCGAGTACGAATCGCGGGCGCCCCTGAACGTCCTGCCCGAGAACGCGCTGGGGATGGCCGCGGCGGTGAGTTGATGTTGGGGGACGGCGGGAAATCTCAGCTTGCCCCGCCGTCTACTGCGCTCTCCAGCCAGCGGGCTTCCCGCTCCAAAGTCCGGACAAAGCGGCCTCCCTGCTCTTGGAGCTGCGCCCATTCCAGGCGCGTGTAGACGAGGATCTCGGCCGGGACCGGAAGAGCACTGAGGTCCCAGTCGAGCGCGCGCCGATCGAAGGGTTCCTGTGAGGACTCTGGCTATCCCGCTCCCGATCCCGATCCCTCAAGAATGCGAGACAGATCGCCATCCGCGGACTGCCAGCCTGGGCGTACATCGCTCGGTGACGTTGGGGAGCCGTTCCCCAACGATATCGGACGCTCCGCGCCGGCACCACGTGTCCGCGCCTCGGCGGGGAACGTCTCCCCAGCGCGAACGGATGACGTCCGCGGTCTGGGGAACGTCTCCCCATCGCGTCCGGGCTCTGTGGGCCGCGGTGCCGTCTCCGGTACACGTTGGGGAAGCGTTCCCCAAGGCATCGGAGCGATCTCACGCTTGCGCGCCGGGGCGTACGGGCGCATTCCGAACTCGATCAGCTTGACGCTCTTCCTCCCGTAGTGTCCCCAGAGCCCGGAGCGCAGGCGCGTCGCGGACTCGTGCGCCCTGGCCATCGCGGCTTCGAGATCGCGGGTGGCCTGCTGGGCGGCGGCACGCGCCACGGCCTGGCGCTGCCGCGCCTCTTCGGCCTCCCGCTGGGCGCGCGCCAGCGCCTCCCGCTCGCGTTGCAGGTGGGACAGCTCCGAGGCGTTGTTCGCGACCGTCCTGGCAAGGCGGTCCCAACTCGCGATGTGATCGCCGAACGATGCGTTGTGCATGAGTCGCTGTCCCTTTCGAGTGGTGGCCGGCTGGCCTGCCGGCCGTGGGAGTTTACGGTGCCGACCTCATTCTTGTCCCGTCTGGACCCGGTGCGGCACCCTGCTTTTAGAAGCGTCTCCATCTCCTTGTTGCGGGAGAGCTGTAGAAAGGGAGCGGAAAGGAGCCTCATGTCCCTCGATATCTCCGATATCTCCACCAAGGCCTCGCGAGCGCAGCCCTCATCCTTCGCTCAATTCCTGCGGCGCCTGAACACAGCCGGGCACGAACGCGCCCTGCAGCTCTTCACGGTGATCGTGCTCGCCCACTGGGCCGAGCACCTTGCCCAGGCCTTCCAGATCTATGCCCTTGGATGGAAGGCCCCGGATGCGCGGGGCGTGCTGGGGCTCTGGTACCCCTGGATGGTCAAGTCGGAGGTCCTGCACTACGGCTACGCGCTCGTGATGCTCGTCGGCCTCTGGCTGCTGCGCCCTGGATTCATCGGCTCGGCGCGGCCCTGGTGGACGGCAGCCTTCGCCATCCAGTTCTGGCACCACATCGAGCACGGTCTCCTGCAGTGGCAGGCCATCACCGGGCACAACTTCCTCGGCTCGCCCGTGCCCGTGAGCGTGGCCCAGCTCTGGATCCCCCGCGTGGAGCTGCACCTGATCTACAACACGATCGTGTTCATTCCCATGGCCGTTGCCATGTACCGCCACATGTTCCCCCCCCAGGGAGAGATCGCCCACATGGGATGCTCCTGCGCCGTCCTCCCACGCGCCGCGACGGCGTGAAGCGCTCCGGCCGTCCGGCGCTCCTGCTCCTCCTGGCTCTGACCGTCCTCCCGGCCGCCAACTGCGGCCCGGGGGACGGCAGTGTTCCCGATATCCCGGAGGATACCCCGGAGATCACCGTTGCCTGGACCGTAACCCCCGATCCTCCCCGGGTCGGACCCGTCCAGGTCTCGCTGACGCTCACCGAAGAGGGACAGCCCGTCGCCGGTGCCGAGGTGCGGCTGGAAGGCAACATGTCGCATCCCGGCATGGCGCCGGTCTTCAGCGGAGCCCGCGAGGCGGCGCCGGGCCGCTACGAAGCGCCGCTCGATCTCACCATGGCGGGCGACTGGTTCGTCCTCGCCCGGATCACCCTGCGCGACGGCCGGTCGCTGAGCCGGACCTCGCAGCTCCCGGGAGTCCGCCCGCGAGGCTGAGGACCCCATGCTCGGACGATTCCTGCGCTGGCGCCACTCCCGCACGGTGATGCAGATCCCGCTGTTCGCGCTGGCGACGGCGATGATCGTCCACGGCCTCCTGGGTCCCCAGCTCGCGCCCAAGAACCTCGCGACGGTCCTGACCTGGGTGCACTACCGGGGCATCCTGGTGGTCGCGCTGCTCGCGGCGGGCAACCTGTTCTGCATGGCCTGCCCCTTCATGCTCCCCCGCGACCTGGCCCGGCGCTTCTTCAAGCCGGTGCTGCGCTGGCCCCGCCGGCTGCGCAACAAGTGGCTCGCCATCGCCCTGTTCGTCCTCATCCTCTTCGCCTACGAGCTGCTCGACCTCTGGGGCTCGCCGTGGTGGACGGCCTGGCTGATCCTGGCCTACTTCGCCGGCGCCCTGGTCGTGGACGCCCTGTTCAAGGACGCGTCCTTCTGCAAGTGGGTCTGCCCCGTGGGCCAGTTCAACTTCGTGGCCTCAACCCTCTCGCCGCTGGAGGTCACGGCGCAGGATCCGGACATCTGCGCCCGGTGCGAGACGCTCGACTGCATCCGGGGCACGCGCCATCCGGAAGACAAGAGCGTCATCGTCCAGCGGGGCTGCGAGCTGGCCCTCTTCCTGCCGCAGAAGGTCGGCAACATGGACTGCACGTTCTGCATGGACTGCGCCCATGCCTGCCCGCACGGCAACGTCGGCCTGACGGCGCGGCTGCCCGGGAGCGAGCTGTGGATCGATCCACGGCGGGCGGGCGTCGGGCTGTTCTCGAAGCGCAAGGACCTCGCGGCGCTGGCGATCCTGTTCACGTTCGGCGCCCTGCTGAACGCGTTCGGCATGGTCAGCCCGGTCTACGCCGTCCAGTCCTGGCTGGCGGAGGTCCTGGGCACGGAGCGGGAGAGCGTGGTGCTGGGCACGCTCTTCCTGCTGGTCCTCGGACTGGAGCCCGTGCTGCTCCTCGGCCTGACGGCGTGGCTGACGCGGCGGGGAACGGGCGGCGGCGAGCCCCTTCTGCTCGTGGTCACGCGCTTCTCCTACGCGCTGGTCCCTCTCGGCTTCGGGGTCTGGCTGGCCCACTACGGCTTCCACCTGCTCACCGGGCTGTGGACGTTCGTACCCGTGGCCCAGAGCGCGCTCGCGGATGCGGGCCTGCCGTGGCTCGGGACACCTGCCTGGGGTCTCGCCGGACTGCCCGAAGAGCTCGCGCGTCCCTTGGAGCTCGGCTTCCTCGGCCTGGGCCTGCTCGGCTCCCTGCTCGTGGCCTGGCGGATCGCGGAGCGCGAGCATCCGGCGCGAACCCGCCGGGCGTTCGCGCCCTGGGCCGGACTCTCTCTCCTGCTTTGGATCTCCGCCCTGTGGCTTCTGGCCCAGCCGATGGAGATGCGCGGCACGTTCCTGGGAGGTTGACGTGCGCTGCCTGCGAATCCTCCTGATCCTGCTTCTCGCTCCGCTGGCATCCGCTGCCCACGAGGGGCCGCCTTTCCCCATCCTCGTGGACCAGAAGGTCGGCCCCTACGTCGCCTCGGTCTGGACCGATCCGGATATTGGAACGGGGACGTTCTTCGTAACTCTGGAGCCACACGGATCGCCTTCCGGAACCAAGGTGCGCGTGGGCGTCCAGCCGCAATCCGGCCGGCTCCCGGAGGTGGTCTACCCGGCCAAGCCCCAGCCCGTGCGCCACGGCGAGCGCCACTTTGCCGAGGTGCGGTTCGACCAGGGCGGGAAGTGGCGCGTCCGCGTCCTCCTCGACGGCCCGCAGGGAGGCGGCGAGCTGGTGTCCGAGGTGGAGCCAACGCCCGACGGCACCCTCGGTCCCGGGGAGCTGGGTCTCTTCCTGCTGCCGTTTCTCGCGGTGGGGTTCTTCTGGTTCAAGGCGGTTGTGAAACGGCGGGGGTCTTCGCCTACCCCGGCTTCGTAGCCGTCTCAGCCTCGCCGAGGCTGCCTTCCTGCATTCGGAGCAGGGCTTCGCACGAGTCGATCTCGGCATGCACGAGGGGATCGGTGACTCCCTCCGTCCAGATCAGCGACCGCGCGAAGCCGAAGCGCTTTCTGGCTCCGGCATAGTCGCCCCGGACGCGGTCGGCGTTTCCGAGATAGACAGACGCGCGCGCGAGGAGGGCACCGACATCCGGCCCGGCCATGGTTCGGCGCAGGACCGCGTCGGCCGCCTCCGCGAGCTCGCGGGACCGATCCGGGTTGGCCGCCATCTCCTTCTGGCTCTCGTTGAGGAGCATGGCGGCGAGCATCGTGCCCCGGAACCGGCGATGCGCACGGTGGATCAGCGCCAGCCGCTCCGGGTGCGGCAGTTCCAGGAGCTTGCGGAAATCCCTTCTGGCGGCCGCCCTTTCTCCCTTCTTCTTGCCCTCCTTGGGAGACGCCGGCCGGAGATCTTCGGCGGCCGTGCTGAAAGGAGGCTTCCGCTCCCGCTCCCAGGCCGCGATCTCCTCCCGGCAGGAAGGACAGACGGCGATGAGGTGCTTCACCGCGAACTCGATGAGCGCGCGCGAAGAGAGGTTTCCTCGGGCGACCGCCCTCAGCACTTCGCGCGTGATATGGATTTCGGACAACCAGATGTCCTCCCCAGGAGATGAAGTCGCGTGATTATAGACGCGGCTTCGGGCAGGACGCCATCCTGGTCCTTTTCGCTAGAATTCGGGGCATGAACCGACATTCAGGGCTCACCCGCCGCGACCTCCTCAAGCAGGCCGCGCTTGCACTTCCAGCCCTCGCGGCCCTCCCCAGGATGGCTTTCGCGACCAACCAGACCGCTTCCGCGCCTTCAGGCAAGCCCGGGAAGGTGATCGTGGTCGGGGCCGGGCTGGCCGGGCTCGCGGCCGCTTACGAGCTGTCCCAGAAGGGCCACGACGTCACCGTGCTCGAAGCCCGGCCGCATGCCGGCGGACGCGTGCTGACCCTGCGCAGCCCCTTTGCCGACGGGCTCTACGCCGAGGCGGGCGCGATCAGCTTCTCGGACAGCTATCCGCACATGATCCGCTACATCAAGGCGTTCAACCTGCCCATGGAGGCGCAGGGGCCGCGCGGCACCCCCGTCTTCCAT
>JANOCF010000084.1:0-2016 GCA_031412055.1 Holophagales bacterium
GCCCGGACTGCCCGCGGCCACGTCCTGGGCCACGGCCCAGGAGCCCCAGAGATGGTGCATGGTGTCGTGCCCCCGGGGAATGCCCGGGAAGAGGAGCAGATGGCCCGCCACCAGTCCCATCAGGGCGGCCAGGGGGAGATCGAGCCCGGGCCGGGGAGTCCGGCCGCCGGTCCCCGCGAGCACGCCGAAGAGGACCACAGCCCCGGCCACCACCAAGCTCCGGGGCGCGATCGCGGTCTCTCCCGAAGTCGTGGCCAGGAGCACCGGGAGCGCGAGCAAAGGCAGTGCAAGCACGGCGAGCGCGAGGGCCTGGGAGGGAGGTGAGGTCCGTGGAGTCATGGCTCGCGACGCGAGCATACGCGATCCGAGGGGGGAGACTGATAGACTGCCACCTCTGGAGGAGCCGATGAGTCAAGCCATCAAGATTGGGATCTTTGCGACCGTCTGCCTGGTCATCCTGGCGGTCCTGATCTGGAAGATCGAGGATATCAACCCGTTTGCGGAAGAGGGCCGGAAGATCGACGCGATCTTCGACTCCGTGGCCGGACTGGATGATAAAGCTTCCGTCCGCGTAGCCGGCGTGCGCGTCGGCCGGGTCGACGCCGTGGGCCTGGACGGCCGCAAGGCCCGGGTCACCCTGTTCCTGGACCAGCCCGTGGAGATGCCGGCAGGGACCTTCGCGCGCGTCGCGAACCTGGGGCTGCTGGGCGAGAAGTACATCGAGATCGTCCCCGGTCCGGCGGGCGGTCCGCCGCTCCCGCCCGGCGCCGTGCTCCCGGGCGTGACCCCGCCCGGCCTGGACGAGGCCATCGCCAAGATCAACGACATCGGCGATTCCATCCAGCAGGTGACCGGCTCGCTGGCCGGCTCGGACCTCGGAGGCGGCGTCAACCGTCTGATCGAGGAGCTGGAGGCCACCAGCCGCGAGATCCGGCTGCTGGTCCTGGAGAACCGGGCGAACCTCTCCGCCACGGTGGGCAACTTCCAGCAGGCGAGCGCGACGATGGCGCGGGAACTGCCCGTGCTGGCGGGGCAGATGAACCGCACCCTGGCCCAGATCGAGACCCTGGTCGCCAACAACCGGGGCAACGTCTCCGAGAGCCTCGGCAACATCCGCGACGTGACGGACCGGATGCAGACCTCGGTGGACAACCTCAACCAGATCACGGGCAAGATCGCCCGCGGCGAGGGCACGATCGGCAAGCTGGTCAACAACGACGAGGCCTACAACGAGGTGGTCTCCACCCTGGACAGCATCCAGGGCGGCGTGGAGAGCCTGAGCGGCACCCTGGGAGCCATCAACAAGTTCAAGATCGACCTCGACATGCAGGGGTACTACCTGGGCGAGCAGGAGGAGTCCCAGACCACCTTCCTCCTGGACATCGACCCCCAGGACAACACGCGGCTCTACCGCGCCGGCATCAGCACCCCGCCCGGGGGAAAGCGCCGGGAGAAGACCGAGACGATCACGGTCACCAACCCGGACGGCACGACGGAGACCACGACGGTCAACAAGATCACGAGCGAGAAGTCCTACGCGGCCACGGGCCTCTTCGGCTACCGCGCCCCGAAGGACGTCCGCCTCTTCGCGGGTCTGATCGAGAACACCGGCGGCGGCATGGTCGAGTATCCGCTCCTCCAGGACCGTTTCCTGGTCTCCTTCGAGGCCTTCGACTTCAACCGCCCGCAGGATCTCTCTCCGCACCTGCGCCTGACCGGCCGCTGGCGCTTCCATCCCAACCTCTTCCTGGTGGGCGGATACGACGACTTCCTCGAGAACGACTCGTACTTCCTCGGGGGCGGCATCCGCTGGAACGACGAGAACATCAAGTTCCTGCTGGGCGCGATTCCGCGCTGAGCCTCACCCCCTTTCCCCATAGGCGCTAACTTTGTCTTCAGACGTGGTTGGCGCCCCCGGCCCAACGGGCCGGCAGAGCGGAGCCCAGGGCTGAGGCCGCAGGCCGATGCCCTGGGTGAACGACAATAAAGAAGGGTGCGGCCTGAAGGGCCGCGAGA
>JANOCF010000085.1:0-3874 GCA_031412055.1 Holophagales bacterium
GGAGATGGGAGAGGGGGACAGGGGGTGAGGTCTTTGTTCTCTCCCGAGGCAGCGCTCCTCGTGACGGAGATCCTCACCGACGTTCGCCGGCCGGACCTCCCGGAGTCCTGGGACCTCGCAGTGGGTGTCCCCCCGGTCGCCTGGAAGACGGGCACCTCCTATGGCCACCGGGATGCCTGGGCGGTCGGGTACTCCCGCAAGTACACGATCGGGGTCTGGGTGGGGAACTTCGACGGCCGCCCTCGCAAGGGGATCTCCGGGAGCCAGCACGCGGGACCACTCCTCTTCGACCTGTTCCGTTCCATCGACCCGGGCGGAAGCAGCCCCGCCAAGACGGCCGACTGGACCCGCAGGGCCCAGGACCTGGACCGGATCGAGCTGTGCGCCGAGAGCCGCGAGCTGCCCGGCCCCTTCTGCCCGGTCCGGATCGAGGCCACCTACCTGCCCGGCCGCTCGAAGCTGGCCCAGTGCACCTGGCATCGCCGGGTGCTGGTGGACGCCGGCAATGGAGACCTTCTCTCGGGCGACTGCGTACGCGAGCGGCCTCATGAGTTCCGGCTGCTCACCGTCTTCCCGCCCGAGCTGGTGGCGTGGTGGCGCGCCCAGGGGAGCCCGATCCCCGACCCGCCGCGCGTCTCCTCCGCTTGCAAAGGCATCCCGGCAGGCCAGGCGCCCCGGATCGTCTCTCCGGCAGAGGCAACCCCTTACCGCGTGCGCCGCGACACCCCTCCGGAGTACCAGCGTATCCCCCTTGTCGCCCAGGCCAGCGCCGAAGCCTCCCGGCTCTTCTGGTACCAGGACGGCCTGCTCGTTGCATCCACCTCTCCCGGGGAGAATCACTTCCTCCCGAGCGAGCCCGGAGAGCACCGGCTCGTCGTCACCGACGACCTGGGGCGTTCCGACGGGATTACTTATAGGGTAGAGTAGTGGCTGCTTTAGTAGGGATGAAGCTTTGAGGGGGTCGGACTTGAATCCGACTTGGAATGCGCTCAATCGGGGGACAGGTTTCCACCGGGTGTGTCCTGTCGTGGTTTGACAGGGCCCCGTGACGAGGCGTACAGTTCTACGCTGTGGGAAAGGGCGAGATGATGAGCGTCCGCAAAGCTGCCTTCTGGATCCTGGCTCTGACACTGATCGGAAACGGGGCCTCTGCGCAAACAGCGGAAAAACCCAGCGGAGTCGCTGGCCGGGTGCTCGGCGAGACCTCGCCCCTGGGATCCGCCGGAGTCTATGCGTACCAGCTTGCCGATCTGAGCCTTCGCAAGGTCCTGACCGATGGGAAGGGCAACTTCCTGTTCCAGGAGCTCCCGGCCGGTCTCTACAAGATCATCGCCCACAAGCCCGGGTTCAGCCCGGTCGTGGTGCCGCTCACCCGTATCGCGGCCAATACGTATCAGTTCCTCGAGCTTCAGCTCGCGACCCGGCCCCGGAACGCCAAGGGCACCAAGGACGACGACTTCTGGTCGATCCGTGCCCGCATCCCCGCCGACGTGCTGCGCGACATCGAAGTGCTCGAGACGGAGCAGTTCCAGCTCTCCAGCTTCAGTCCGCTCCCCACCGACCTCCCCCTGGCCCGCTTCCAGACCGAGATGCAGGCGATGACCGGCGTCGACCAGATCGCCGAGGCCGGCGACGGGCAGATGTCGAGCGGCGGCGTGGGTATCGCGGGTCAGTTCGGAGATGTCCAGGTCGGGGTGCGCGGCCACTTCCGGTCGTTCAACTCCGAGGCCTTTACGCCGGGCGCTATCACCTCCAACGGCGAGGCGAACTCGCTCTCCCTGAATGTCGAGGGGGATGCGAGCCAGATCAACGTCCTGTCGCGGAGCAACCGCCTGGTCACCCGCGACGGCGGCCCGGAGAACCCGATCGCCTTCGAGCACTACCAGGTCAACTGGTCACAGGGCGTTGGCGCAAACGGCCGCTCGGACTTCGCCGCCCAGTACACGGAGGAGAACAACTTCCACCGCCAGGGTGCCATCGACCCGCTGGCGATCCCGGAAGCCTCCCGCACCTGGCGCGTCGAGGGCGCGTACACGACCGACCTCGGCGAGGGCAACACCCTCCAGGCCGGCCTGCGGTACCGCGAGCGCCAGTACGGGCTGAGCCCCGCCCAGCGCGACAGCCTCCCTGGTGAAGCCAGCGTCGACCTGTTCAGCCGTGGAGGCATCTCGCTGCGTCCGGCGGTCCTGGTCGAGTACGGGCTCTACAGCACGCTCTCCGACGGCAGCCTGTCCCTGACTCCCAAGGGCGGCGTCGTCCTCCAGCTCAATCAGAACTGGCAGGTCGAGGCCAACGGCAGCCTCCGGGTCTACCAGGACGCGCCGCTCCACCAGACGTTCTTCCCCTCGCTCTACGAGGAGGCGGATCTCTGCGAGCAGGGCGCCGAGTCGTGCTACCAGCTCCACCTGGTCCGGAAGAGCGGCGACGACAACTCGTTCTCGCTGGGCACCGTCCACCAGACGGTGGGCGAAACCACGCGGCTCTACTTCAGCGACGACTTCTTCGACCGGCTGGAGAGCCTCTACCTGGTGCCGGGCGACGAGATCCCGGAAGTGCGCATGGCCATCAGCCGGCGCCTCAGCCCGCAGGTCGTGACCAGCCTCCAGTCGAGCCTGGCGGTCGGCGGCGGCGGCACCTTCGTGGGTGCAGACCGCACGCCGTACGAGAACAAGGTCCGCTACATGGTCACCTCCCTGGACACCCAGTTCCAGGGCTCGGCGACCGGCGTCTTCGTCGCATTCCATCACCTGGCGCAGGAGTTGGAGCCGCTCGCGGGCAACAGCCGCGGCTCCGGCCAGATGGAGTTCGACCGGCTCCGCCTGATGCTGACGCAGGACCTCAACATCCTGTTCGACCTGGCCGCCACCTGGGCCGTCCAGCTCAACATGGAAGTCAGCCGCGGTCCGGTCTCCTCCGACGAAGAGCTGCGCCGCCGGTTCCTCGGCGGAATCGCAGTCAAGTTCTAAGCCTTTCATCCCCCTCAGTCATAACGTTGTAGGGGTGCAGCATGCTGCGCCCTACGTTCGCCCATCAACCGGTTGAATCCAGAATTCTGAATCCGTCCGGCCATTTGGACAACATGACCCAAAAACCCGTATAAACAAAGGGTTTACGGCCCATTCAAAATTGCGTTGCCGTGGCATAGATAGTGCTATTGGCCAGTGGGACTGGATTAGCTCCGCCGCATGACGCGACATCGACCCATCCGACTGCTTTTCGCCCTGACGCTGGCGCTGCTTGCCGTGTCGTTGGGTGGCGTGAGCGTTCTCCGCAAGGTCCAGTCGTTCCAGCCCCTGGGATTCCAGATGGCTGCGGACACCGCCAGCGTGGCGGACACCGCGATCGGCGGCGTGGTCGTGGAGTCGGTCGACAGCTCGCTGTCCGGCCTTCAGCCGGGCGACCAGATCCTCCTTGCCAACAGCGCCGAGGTCGGGGGACCGATCTCGCTGGCCGAGCACCTGCGCAGCGAGGTCCGGAGCGAGCTGGTGGTCTTCCGCGGCGGCCGCGGCGGCGGCATCGTTCAGGTGGACTATGCCCGGCCGCCCATCGACGTCGACATCCCCTACCTGATCCTGGCGCTGATCGGCGTCGTCTACCTGCTGATCGGCCTGTACACGCTCCTCCGGCAGAACGGGGGACAGGGGTTCCTGTTCTTCCTCTGGTGCCTGACGTCGGCCTCGTTCTACCTGCTGTCGCCGGTGCCGCCGGTGGACCTCGGCTTCATGCTGATCCACCTGGGAGAAGAGACCGCCCGCATCCTGCTGCCCGCGCTCACGCTCCACCTGTTCCTGGTGTTCCCGACGCCCCTGGGCGAACGGCGCAGCCGGAAGATGGTGCCGTTCCTCTACCTGCCCGCGGCCGTGCTGCTGGCGCT
>JANOCF010000086.1:0-5636 GCA_031412055.1 Holophagales bacterium
GGGCGGGGATTTGGCGGTGGAGGCCCACGGAGAGACGCATGGGAGGAGGCGGAAAGATGGTTCTTTTTGCAAACGCCGCCCCGATCGTGCACACTGGTCGCCGATTGCCGGAACGAAAGGCGGACGAAAGGATGAAACGAGCCCTGCCCTTGTTGTCTCTCGCCGTCCTGCTCCTTCTTGCTGGAGCCGGGACCGGCGCCGTCGCGGCGGAGGAGAACGCTCCGGCCGTGGTGCTGCTCCGCCAGGCCGAGCTCCGCATGGCCGGGTACGGCACCGATCTCCGGAGCGAGTCGCGCCTGATCGTCACGACCCGGTTGAAGATCCTGACCGAGGAAGGCCGGCGCGCCTCGATGCGGATTCCCCACAGCCGCCGCGTGCGGATCGAGAGCCTGCAGGGCAGCACCACCCTGGCGGACGGCCGCGTCGTCCCTCTTCCGTCCGGCCCCCGGCCTCACCGGATGATCTCCGAGCGCCGCCGGCAGTACGCGACCGACGTGGAGTTTCCGCGGGCGGAGGTAGGCTCGGTCCTGGAGCTCCGGTACGAACTGGTCTACCGCGACCTCATCCTGCTCGATCCCTGGTACTTCTCGGACGAGCTCCCGGTCCGCCGGTCGGAGATCGTCTTCAAGGTTCCGCCCGAGATCGAGGCCCAGGTGTGGAGTCGCGATCCGCTCGGCGTCGGGCTCCGGCGGGAGACCGTCACGGGCAAGGACGGCACCGAGACGCGGATCTGGGCGGAGAACCTGCCCGCGGTATCGGAGGGCCTGGAGGGCCTGGAGGGCCTGGAGGGCGTGTCGGGCGTGGAAGAGCCATTCGCCGACCGGGCCGCGCAGGCGCAGATGATCCCGACCTTCTACCGGGACGGCATCCACAGCCAGCGCCTGATGGGGAACTGGGCCAGCACCGCCACGATGATGGAGAAGGGATACTACAAGCCGGCGCGCAGGCAGGACCGCGGCGTCGCGGCCAAGGCGCGGGCCCTCGGAGGGATGGAGGCGGTCTACCGGTTCGTCCGCGACGAGATCGAGACCGAGCCCAGCGCCGATGTCTTCGTTCCGGAGGACTCCGCGATCCGGAACGTGCTCGCGGCGCGGCGGGGAGAGTCCGGTGAGAAGGTCCTGCTCCTGCAAGCTCTGCTGCGCGCCCTCGATCTCGACGCCCGGCTGGTCTGGGCGGCGGACCGGTCGACCGGCCGGGTCGATCCTGTACTCGCCAGCCCGGGCTGGTTCGACACCGTCCTGGTGGCCGTGGAGGCGGATGGCCGGTGGGTCTACCTCGATCCGTCCGACCGGTCTCTCGCGGCAGGCCAGCTCCAGGCCGGCTACGAGGGGACGACCGCCGTCATCCTCAGCCCCGATCCTGTCAAGGAGCCGAAGATGACGGCGACGGTGGTCCTCCCGACAGCAGGTAAAGCCCCGTAGGGGCGCAGGCGTAAAGCCTGGGGTTTCAACCCCAGGTCCAGGGCAGTCCCAAGAATTTCAAGTCCCGAAGGGACGCAGGGGCATTTGCCGGAGCGCTGAGCCAGAGCGCCTGCGTCCCTTTGGGACTTGGGGATGAAGGGTGACGGGCTACCTGGGGTTTCAACCTGGTTGAAACCCCAGGCTTTACGCCCGCGCGCCTCCGGCGCTCAAAAACCTACATCGGCGGCGGCGGCGTCGCCTCCGGCTCCGTCTCCACCGGCTCCAGCGTCTCCGGCGGACGCCTGGCCTCGGCCGGTGTGCCGGCTCCGATCCCGCCTTGCAGGACCGGCACCGGCTGCGGCGCCTGCGGCCGGGGCTGGCTCGGACGGATCTCGATGCTGCTCTCCTCGATCTCCGTCTCGTCCTCTTCCCACTCCCCGGTCGCGCCCGCGTCGATCGGCTCCGTGTCCACGTCGTCGGCGAGCGGCTCCGTGGCATAGGGCAGCGCATCGGCAGCCGGCTCCTGACCGTAGCCGTAGCCGAAGTTCGAGATCTCGACCTGCCCCTCTTCGTTCTGGTAGACGCCGGCAGGGTAGATCGGCTCCCCGGTCACGGGATCGATCTCCGGCTCAACTCCGAGCGCCGCGTATTGCCCTGCGTTCGGCCGGTGCCGCACGCAGGGCTCGGACGGAGCCTGCCACTCGGGGAAGATCTCGCTCACCCGGTGCGGGCAGAATTCCGTGGCGAGCTGGCCGGTGGCCGGATCCACCGCCAGCGTCACGATACCCTTGGGCGGCGTGAACGGCAGATACCCCCCGGTCGGCCGGACCGCGGCCGTGAAACGGCTCCAGATCGGCAGCGCGGCCTTGGCTCCGGACAGCCGCGTCCGCGAGTTGTCGTCGTAACCCACCCAGACCACCGAGACCCGGTCCGGCGAATAGCCCGCGAACCAGTTGTCGCGCCGGTCGTTGGTCGTGCCCGTCTTGCCCGACAGCTTGTCGCGCACGCCGAGACCGCGGGCGGCGCTCGCCGTCCCATGATCCATGGCGCCCTGGAGGATCGACGTCACCAGGAAGGCGGCCTCGGCCGGCAGAACCCGGCGCGGAGCGGGCAGGTCTTCTCCCAGAATGGACTCCCCGAACCGGTCGCGGACCACGGCGAGACCGTGCAGCTCCGGCCGCGAGCCCTCGTTGGCGAGCGTCGCGTACACCTGCGCCATCTCGTAGGGCGTGGCCTCGAAGGCGCCCAGCGCCAGCGCGGGCACCGGGTCGAACTTCGTGGCGAGCCCCATGTCCCGGGCCAGGTCGATCACCTGGGTGAGTCCCACCTGGAGCGCCACCCGCACCGCGGGGATGTTCAGACTCTGCTCCAGGGCCGTGCGCACCGTCACCGTGCCGCGGAAGCCGCGGTCGTAGTTCTGCGGCTTCCACAGCATGCCCTTGGCTTTGACCGTGATCGGCGAGTCCTTGATCAGCGACGCGGGCGAGACCACCGCCTCCCTGAAGGCCGCGGCGTAGACCACCGGCTTGAACGTGCTGCCCGCCTGCCGGTGAGCCCGCATCACGCGGTCGAACTGGCTCTTCGCGAAGTCCCGGCCGCCGACGTAGGCCAGGATGGCCCCGTCCCGCGGATCCACCGAGAGCAGCGCGCCTTGCAGCGGCTCTTTGCCCTTGCGGCCCTTGCGTCCGCCGCCGTCGAGCGACGTGAGCCCCGAAGTGAGCGCCTTTTCCGCCTGTCGCTGGTCGCGCCAGCGCAGCGTCGCGAAGAGAATGTAGCCCTCGTCGGGGAGATCCTCGATCTCGAAGCGCTCCCGGGCCTCCTTCTTCGCCAGATTGGCGAAGTACGGGGCGTAGGGCCGGGTGACGACCTCGCGGGGATTCGCCGTCATCGGCTCGGCCAGGGCGCGGCTCACCTGGTCCTCGGGGACCCAGCCGAGCTCGGCCAGGCGTCCGAGCACCCAGTCGCGGCGCTCGCGGGCCTTTTCGGGGTGCTGCGTGGGCAGATAGTTGCCCGGCGACTGGATCATCCCGGCCAGGGTCGCGGCCTCCGCCAGGGTGAGCTGCGACGGGTGCTTGCCGAAGTAGGCCCAGGAGGCGGCGCCGAGGCCGATTACGTTGGCCGGCCCGCTCTTGCCCCAGTAGATCTCGTTGAGGTACGCCTGAAGGATCGTGTCCTTGCCGTAGCGTGCCTCCAGCATCACGGCGATCCAGGCCTCCTTGGCCTTGCGCGCCAGCGACCGCTTGCTCGTCAGGTAGAGGTTCTTGACGAGCTGCTGGGTGATCGTGCTGCCGCCCTGCTGCAGCTCGCCGCCCCGCAGGTTGACCCACAGCGCGCGGGCGATGCCGGTCGGGGAGACGCCGGGATGGGTGGAGAAGTTGTCGTCCTCGGCGGCGAGCACCGCCTGCGTCACGTACTCCGGCAGCTCCTCCAGGTTCACGGGCCGGCGCTCGTTGAGCTCCTCGCCGTAGAACGAGGCCAGGAGCGGCGGCTCCAGCGTGACGCCATCCGCCTCTGTGCCATCCACCTGGATGCCGTGTACGCGGCCGCCCCGGATCGAGACCTCGGCCACATGCCCGCCGGCCTCACCGGCCTCGCCGTCAGGAGTGGGGAAGCGGCGCAGGTGCACCGTCACGGTATCTCCGGCCCGCCGGAACGTGCCCGGGTTCAGGGCCTCGGGCTCCGCCGTCTTCTCCCGGTCCTTGAATTCCTGGTAGTCGGCCGCCTTGAGCTCGACGATCAGCTCGGAGGCGGTGAGCGGCGTCCCCGGCTCCAGCCGGGTCGGCGTCACGTACAGCCGGGACGGCTGCTTGTAGGGCGACCTGGGGAACTGGCGCGACAGGCTCCAGAAGTATCCGGCGAAGATGAATCCGGCCAGGAACAGCACCGTGGCGGCGGTCAAGCCGGCGATCACGGCCCGGCGCTGGCCTGGAGGCATATCGGAGAGCCGCATACGGGCAGCTACCTGCCGAATGCGCTGATGAGGCTGATAAGGCCGCTGAGGATACCGCGGAGGAAACTGGGTCGGGGGTGATTGCATTCGGAGGCTCCGCATCCCGGGACCTCAGCCGTTCCATCTTGGAGCGGCCGGTCTCCGGTCCTCCCATCTCAAGGCAAGGCGTGTGCCATCCCCTGGAACCCTCTGTCGGCACATGGGTTGCAGCTCAGGGTCTATGGCGCCTCGGCGCCGGCCTGCCTTCTCTTCGAGCAGGAGTAGCCGACAAAGGAGGTGAGAGTATGGTGGGCACAAACGATCTGGCGTCCAGGAAGTGCGAGCCTTGCGAGGAGGGAGCTTCCGCGATCAAGGGCCTGGAGCTGCGCAATCTGTACGGTCAGCTTGAAGGCTGGATTCTGGTCAACGAGCACCACCTGGAGAAGGAGTACCTCTTCAAGGACTTCCGGGAAGCGCTCGCGTTCGTCAACCGGCTCGGCGAGGTAGCCGAGCAGGAGGGACATCACCCCGACCTGTTTCTGACCTGGGGCAAGGCGAAGGTGACCCTCTGGACCCACACGGTCGGAGGGTTGAGCGAGAACGACTTCATCCTGGCGGCGAAGGCGGATTCGGTCCGCTGATCTCCCCGTTCCCGGTTCCTCTGGCAAGGGACGCGACCACGGTGGTGAGGTCGTTGATCTCGACGGGCTTTGCCACGTGGATCTGGAACCCGGAGAGCAGGGCTCGGCGGCGGTCCTCGCCGCGGGCGAACGCCGTCAGCGCTGCCGCCGGCACCCGGCCTCCGCGTTCCGGCGGCAGGGCCCGTACCCTGCGGATCAGCGAGTAGCCGTCCTCTCCGGGCATGCCGATGTCGCTCAGCAGCACGTGCGGCCGGAACCGCTCCAGCTCGCGCAGAGCCTCGTCCGCGGACCCCACGCACAGCACCTCGGCGTCGCAGTGCTCCAGCAGCTGAGTAAGGGTGTCCCGCGCGTCGGGCTCGTCGTCCACCACCAGCACGCGAATGCCGCGCAGGTCCAGCGACGGATCGTCCTCGCAGGCCGCGCTTCCCGCCTGGGGATCGATGCCCGGGTGCACCCGCTCTTCTGCCGCCGGCTCGAGGCGGGCGACGGCGAGGGGAAGGGAGACGGCGAACGTCGCGCCTTCTCCCGGCCCGGGACTCTCGACGCTCACCGTGCCGCCGTGCAGCTCGGCGAGATGGCGCACGATGGCGAGTCCCAGCCCGAGGCCGCCCTGCGCCCGGGTGGTGGAGCTGTCGAACTGGCGGAAGCGGTCGAAGACGAGCGGCA
>JANOCF010000087.1:0-3090 GCA_031412055.1 Holophagales bacterium
GGAAGCGAAGAGATCCTGATCGAGCGGGCGAAGACGCGCGAGGGGTTCCACCTGTTCGTCTTCCCCTTTGAAGGCCGGCAGGTGCACGAGGGGCTGGCGGCGCTGGCGGCCTTCCGCATGGGACGGCTGCAACCGATCACATTTACCATCTCGGTCAACGACTACGGCTTCGAGCTGCTCGCGCCCGAGCCCGCGCCGATCGAAGAGGCGCTCGAAGCCGGGCTGCTGTCGCCCGTGGGGCTGGAGGACGACATCCTCCAGAGTCTGAACGCGTCCGAGCTGTCCCGCCGCCACTTCCGCGAGATCGCGCGCGTCGCGGGTCTCGTGATCTCCCGCTTTCCGGGCGGGCAGAAGACCGTGCGCCAGCTCCAGGCTTCGAGCGGACTGATCTACGACGTCTTCGCCCGCTACGATCCGGAGAACCTGCTGCTGCACCAGGCGCACCGCGAGGTGCTGGAGCGCCAGTTGGAGAGCAGCCGGCTGCGGGCGACGCTGGAGCGCCTGGCCCGGAGCCGCGTCCTGCTGCGCGACGTGCGCCGGCCGACGCCGTTTGCCTTTCCGCTGCTCGTCGACCGTCTGCGCGACACGGTGTCGTCGGAGACGCTCTCTGATCGGATCAAGAAGATGCAGCTAAGTTTTGAGAAAGGTACGCGTGCGGCCCGTGGCTGAGTCCTCACCCCCTTTCCCCCTCTCCCATCTCCCTCCCGCCCTACCCCGGGAGAGGGGGGACGTAGCTGGAGAGACATCCCTACGAATCTGCCTCTCCATCCCAGTCACGTCCCACCTCTCCCGCCGGGGGTTGGGGTGGGAGATGGGAGAGGGGGATAGGGGGTGAGGTCCGACCTGGAGATCGAGGTGCACGGCGAGCGGCTTATGCTGCTCCCGGAGCGCGCCGTCTACTGGGCGCGGGAGGAGACGCTGCTTGCCGCCGACACCCACTGGGGCAAGGCCGCCGCCTTTCGCGCGGCCTCTCTGCCGATCCCCGACGCCATGACGGGCGACGATCTCGCCCGGCTGGCCCGCATGGTCGAGCGCACCGGCGCCCGCCGACTGATCGTGCTGGGAGACATGCTCCACTCCCGTGCCGGGCGCGCGCTGGAGACCCTGGACGCGATCGCCGCGTGGAGAGCTGCCTGGCCGGAGCTCGAGATCCTGCTCGTGCGCGGCAATCACGACCAGCACGCGGGAGATCCGCCCGCCGGGTGGAACGTGCGCTGCCATGACGAGCCGCTGGAGCTTGCGCCCTTTGTCCTGCGCCACAAGCCCGCCGAAGCTTTGGGCGGCTACACCCTGGCAGGGCACATCCACCCGGGAGTGCGCCTGAGCGGACGCGGCGGCCAGGAACTGAAGCTGCCCTGCTTCTGGTTCGGGCCGCGAGGTGCCGTTCTCCCCGCGTTCGGCAGCTTCACCGGCACGGCGACGATCGCGCCACGGTCCGGAGATCGGGTCTTTGCTGTCACGGACGAGGCCGTCCTCCCCATCCCGAACAAAAGATAGATATTGTGGTCCGCCCGGCTTCGCTCATGAGTTGACGAATAGAACGACCGTTCGTATACTTCGTTCATGGGTAAGGGCGCTGAAACCCGCGAGCGAATCCTGGAGCAGGCCGTCCGCCTTGCCAGCCGCGATGGGCTGGAGGGGCTGACCATCGGCTCGCTCTCGTCCGAGCTGGGTCTCTCCAAGAGCGGCCTCTTCGCCCACTTTGGTTCCAAGGACGAGCTTCAGCTCCAGGTGCTCCAGGCCGCGGTCTCCCGGTTTACCGACACCGTGGCCCGGCCTGCGCTCGCCGAGCTTCCGGGCGAGCCGCGCATTCGGGCGTTCTTCGAGCGTTGGCTCGCGTGGGCCAATGACCCCTCAATGCCTGGCGGCTGCATCTTCGTGGCTGCCTCCGCGGAGCTCGACGACCGGCCCGGCCCGCCACGCGATTTCCTGGCCCAATCGCACCGCAATCGCACCGCTTTCATGGCCAAGGCCGCCCGCATGGGAATCGAGGCTGGCCACTTCCAGGCGGAGATGGACCCCGAGCAGTTCGCCTTCGACATGGACTGCATCGCTCTCGGCTATCACCACACCCACCGCCTGCTTCGCGACCCCCGGGCCGTGGAGCGCGCCCGCGCCGCCTTCGAGCGGCTTCTCGCTTCGTACAAGGCTTGATCAACCAAACGTCATGAACGGGTCGACCTCACTCATTCCGGAAAATGAACGACCGTTCGTGCTTACCAGTGTTTAGATAGGAGAGTCATCATGCCGCACGCCTACATTCTCGATGCAGTCCGCACGCCGCGGGGTCGCGGCAAGGCGGGTAAGGGTGCCCTGTCCGGCATTCATCCCCAGGAGCTGCTGGCCCAGACCCTGAACGGTCTCGCCAGGCGCACCGATTTCGATCCCGCCGAGGTGGACGACGTGATCGTCGGCGCCGTCGCCCAAACCGGCGACCAGGGGGCCAACGTGGCCCGCAACTCGGTTCTCGCGGCCGGTTGGCCGATCGAGGTCACCGGCGTGAGCCTCAATCGCTTCTGCGGCTCCGGCCTCCAGGCCGTGTGCTTCGCCGCGATGGGCGTGATGTCCGGCGTTCAGCGGCTGGCCGTGGCGGGCGGGGTCGAGAGCATGTCCCGCCTCCCCATCGGAGCCGACGGCGCCGGCCAGGATGGCGGCAACGTTCATTTGAGGAAAAAGCACTTCCAGGTCCCGCAGGGGATCAGCGCCGACCTGATCGCCTCCCTGGAGGGGTTTACCCGGGAAGAGGTGGACGCCTTTGCCCTGGAGTCGCAGCGCAAGGCGGCCCGCGCCTGGCAGGAAGAGCGGTTCCAGCGCAGCCTGCTGCCCGTGATCGATCCGGAGACGGGACAGGTCGTCCTGGAGCGGGACGAGCACCTGCGGCCCGACACCACCGCTGAAGGTCTCGCGGCTCTCGCGCCGTCCTTCGTGGCCCTGGGTGCGTCGAAGGTCTCCGGCAATGTCGCCAATAGTGCCGGTCCCACCCTGGACGAGATCGCCCTGGAGCGCTACCCCGACGTGAAGGAGATCCGGCACATCCACACCGCCGGCAACTCGAGCGGCGTCGTGGACGGAGCCGCCGCCGTGCTCCTC
>JANOCF010000088.1:0-3473 GCA_031412055.1 Holophagales bacterium
TGAAGCGGGTGACCCGGCCGTAGCCGCTGGCGAAGTCGAGGATCTTGCCGACCCGGCCGGGCTCGCCGAAGCGCCATGCCAGGATCTGGCGATAGGTCGACCAGATCTTCCAGCCCGAGTGGAAGTACATCACCAGCGACTGGTCGAGGTTCTGGCTCCCCCTGTAGTAGAAAATCCGCCACATCTCGTCCTCTTCGTGGACTCCGAGGTCCACGCCATCGCAGACGGGCGTTCCGTCGCTGAGGGCAAGCAGGAGATCGTTGGGTTGCTCTTGGGAGTAGACCAGGGAGTCGGCGGGCATGGGGCGGTACTTTAGCAGCAGTGCCGCGTGCCCTGCCCCCTGGGCCGTGGCGGCCCAGTAGCGGAGCCGCCACGGCCAAAAGGGGAATCCGAAACGCTACGGCAGCGGCCCGTAGTGGCAGGAGCACTCGTGCGTGATCGGCGCACCGCCGCACGTGTACCCGAGAACGTTCTGGCACCGGTAGGTCCTGCCCCCCTGGAACGCGCAGATGTTTCCGATCGGCATCCCCTGGCAGATCGTGGCGCTGCACGGTCCACAGGTGCCGGCTGCCTGGGTGGGCGCGGGCTCGAAGGAGGGGAGCTTCGCCGCCGCGGCGCAGTCCGCCGAAGCCTGCGGAGAGGACATGAATGCCGGGGACCCGGCTGCCGGGTCTGCCGCCGTGGAGGTCTGGGCGCTCACGAGGGAGCCCATCAACAGCAGCGAGGCCAACGCCAGGAAGGTGGATCTCAACTTCATTCGAGTCTCCTTGAAGGATGGTTCGCAGTCCAACTGCGACGCTTGCGGAAGCGTCTCCCTATCAGGTGCAGGAAACCCGCTGCGAAGAGCCGTCGACTTTTCTCGGCGCGGCTGGGAGGGCTCTCAAGGAGCGCTCTGTAGCCTCCTACAGCAAGAGCACCTCGCACGCCGCCCCCGCCTCCGCCCGTCCCGCCCCTGCGCGGACCCTCACCAGACCTGTGCCCAGGGCGTAGGCCGCGAGGTCGTGGGAGCCCTTGGAGGGATGGGGAGTGACGAGCAGGCGTCCATCCCGGACTTCCACCTCCGCGGGCAGGAATCGCTCCCGCGGTCCCGCCCCCGGCAGCGGGGCCGCCAGCGTGCCGGTCAGGGCGCCGCTCCACCAGCCGTCTTCGATCCCCATCAGCCTTCTCAGGGCCGGGCGGACGAACAGCCAGTAGCTCACCATCACCGAGGCGGGGTTGCCCGGCAGGCCAAAGACCAGGCCTCCCGAATGGGTCGCGAACACCAGCGGCTTGCCCGGCTGGACCGCCACCGCGTGGAAGTGGGCCTCGCAGCCGAGGTCCGCCAGCACCCCCTCCACAAGGTCGAGCTCCCCCATGGACACCCCGCCGCAGAGGAGGAGGACATCCGAGCGGAGCCCCCGCTCCACCAGCGCCCTCAGCTCGTCCACCCGGTCGGGTGCGATGCCCAGCGACCGGAAGGGGAGGCCGATCCGGGCTCCGGCCGCGAGGAGGAAGTCGGTGTGCGAGTCCCGGAGCTGGCCCGGGGCGGGCTCCGTCTCCGGCGGGACCACCTCGTCCCCCGTGGCGAGCACGGATACCGAAGGCATCCGGTGGACCGGCACCTCCCGGTAGCCGTGGGTCGCGATCAGCCCCAGGGCTCCCGGAGTGAGGAGAGCGCCCGCCGGCAGGAGCGGATCGCCGGCCCGCAGCACCTCCCCCCGTCTGCGGATGTGATCGCCCTCCCGGCCCTCGCCGCGGAAGGTAACGGTTTCCTTTCCGCCGTCACTCTGTTCGATGGGGATGACGCGGTCGGCCTTGGCTGGGACCGGAGCGCCGGTCATGATCCGGACCACGGACGGAGGATGCAGCTCGTAGCCGGGAGGATCGCCCGCCATGATCGTCGCCGCCACCGGACGCGGCTCCCCGGGCGGGATGGGCTCCGCGAGCGCATAGCCGTCCATGGCGGAGACGTCGGTCCCGGGCACGTCCACCGTCGCGGTCAACGGCCGGGCCAGGATCCGCCCCACTGCCGATCGGCGCGGAATGCTCTCTTCAGGCAGGGGGGACAGGTGGCCCTCGATCCGCCGCCAGGCCTCGTCCGGATGGATCATCTTGCTTCTTCCTCCTGGCGCGCGCGGCGCTTATTGCAGGAATGGTATACTCGTTCGACGTTTCAACCAGAGTCTATGGTCCGCTGTCACGGGAGGTGAGGTTCACCTTGGCTACCGTCGAGAACAGCTTTCAATACCGGGGCGACCTGTCACAGACAGCGCTGCCGGAGATCCTTTACACGATCAACCGTTTCCAGGTGCCCGGCGTCATCGAGGCCACCCGGGAAGGGGTGATGAAGAAGGTCTTCATCAAGGAAGGCAATGTCGTCCACGCCTCCTCGTCGGACCGGGAAGACAGCCTCGGAACCTACCTGCTGCGCAGCGGCACGCTGACGCCCGAGGTCTTCGAGGAGACCATGCGCGAGCGGGAGCGGCTCAACAAGCGCTACGGCGTGCTGCTCATCGAGCGCGGCGTCCTCTCGCCCGCCGAGATCTACCAGGCGGTGCGCAAGCAGATCGAGGAGATCGTCTGGAGTCTCTTCTACTGGCAGGACGGCGCCGTCCTGTTCAGCATCGGCGACTTCCGGGAGGCCGACTCCGTGCGCATCCAGCTCCCCATGCGGCAGGTCATCCTCCAGGGGATCAAGCGGGCTCCCAACGCCAAGACCCTGGTGGCCCGGCTGGGGCGGAAAGAGACGGTCTTCGAGCCGTGTTACCGGATGGAGGACCTGATCGAGGCCGCCCTGGACCGCGACGACATCCAGCTCATCAACCTGGTCGACGGCAGGCGGACCCTGTACGAAGTGTGCACCCAGAGCGAGCAGGGAGCGGCGGAGAGCGGCAAGATGATGTACGCGTTCCAGGTCCTCCAACTCGTCCGGCCCGCGGTGGGGATGACGTACACGACCCAGCCGCCGGTGAGCAAGGACGAGGCGGGCTCCACCGGGGCCATCAAGATCCGATTCAAGACTACGGGCGACCGATACGGGTCGTGATGCAAGGGAGCGATCTGCATGCCGATTTATGAGTACGAGTGCCTTCAGTGCAAGAAGAGAACCGAGCTTTTGCAGCGCTACGGCGATGCACCCCTCGCAAGCTGCCCGGAATGCGGCAGCAACGAGGTCCGCAAGATGGTCTCGGCGCCGTCCGTGCAGTTCAAGGGGAGCGGCTGGTACGTGACCGACTATGCCAAGAAGAGCGGCGGCCCGTCGGACAAGTCCGAGAAGTCTGAGAAGTCCGAGAAATCCGAGGGCGGATCGGACAGCAAGTCCGAAAGCAAATCGGAATCCAAGTCCGAGTCCAAGTCCGAGTCCAAGTCGGAATCCAAGTCGGAATCCAAGTCGGAGTCGAAGTCCGAGAGCTCGAGCTCCTCCAGCGAGAGCAAGAGCCCGGCTCCGGCCAAAGCCGACTGACCTCACCCCCTGTCCCCCTCTCCCATCTCCC
>JANOCF010000089.1:0-1796 GCA_031412055.1 Holophagales bacterium
CAGTTGCTCCAGCGGGTCGTAGCCGTGGTTGACGGAGTTGGCGTGGACGTTTTCCAGGTCCAGCAGCAGGCCGGCGTCCGTGGCCTCGATGACCTCGCGCAGGAATTCGGCCTCGGTCATTTCAGACCCTGGGATGTCGAGGGTGTAGGCGATGTTCTCCAGCAGGATCGGCACGCCCGGCACCGCGCGCCGCAGCTCCGCGACGTTGGCGGCCAGCACGTCCACGGCTTCGCGGTTGAAGGGGAGAGGAGTGAGATGGCCGATCTCCACCCCGTGCGCCCGCGTGAAGGCGATGTGCTCGGAAAACCAGGGCGGGCGGACGGCTTCGACGACCCGCGCCACGTGCTCCAGCCGCTCGGGGTCGAGCCCTTCCGCGCTCCCCAGGGAAAGCCCGATGCCGTGGAGGATTACGGGTACGGCCTGGCCGATCAGGATGAGTTCCTGGATGCCCGCCGGGCCGGCCACGTCGTCGGCGATGCACTCCACGACTCCCAGCTCGGCGCGGTGGCGCACCACCTCCCAGCGCCAGGCGCCGCGGAAGCTCAACCCAGCTCCAAGGAAAGGAAGACTGGGGAGATCAGCCACCGCACCCTCCGCAGCCACCGCCTCCGCATCCTCCACCACCGCATCCGCCCGAGTCTCCTCCTCCTCCGCATCCGCCCGAGCCGCCGTCGCCACGGTTTTGAGGCGGCTGGAGCGCGGTATGAAGCGGAGACATCATCGGCATGACCTGGAGGCCGTAGATACCTGCCAGGAGGGCCATTTCGCCCGGGCTTTCCCGTCGGCCGCTGGCAAGCAGGTTCATCAGCCCCTGGTGCGACTCCTTGAGCCAGTCCAGGTACCGGTCGCCCGCCCGGGTGCGGCGAGGAGGGCGCAGTAGAAAGTAGAGGGTCAGCGCGTAGCCAATGAGCATCAGAAACAGGAAGAAGACATTGAAGCGCCCTCGATAGAGCGCCACGAGGAGCTTGGCGGCTCCAAGCCCGATCACCAGGAACAGGGCTGCGAGCCGCAGCAGCTCAAACCTTCGCACCTGTTCCCGGGACGGCATGAGCCCCTGCTCCTCGAGCTCGTCCTCCAGCGGCCGGAGAAGGCCGAGCGCAGCCTGCCGGGCGCGGGACTCCGCTTCGACCGCGGAGACGCCGTCCTGCTCCGCCGTGATGGCAGCGAGAACGGCCGACTCGACGGGTTGGAGAGACACCGGGTCCTTGGGCCTGCCCCGGTGCAGTGTGCTCCCGTCGACGGCGAGCAGGCCGGTGGAGAAGAGCCGGGCCATCGCGGTTTGGACCACCTCGCGCCCGCCGCCGCGCAGCAGGGCGATGGTGTAGGAGTCCCCTTCCCTGGGATAGACGCCGGGGCTCCAGCGGATCGATGAGGAGGAGCTTGGCGAGCCCGCCGAGCGCCAGGACTCCCGCACCATCCAGGCGACGGCGAGGACTCCCACGCCCCAGAGAAGATAGAACCAGAGGAACTCCGGACCGGTCATGTCCAGAGGGTTCATGCGCTCTCTCCTTCGATCCTGCGTTCGATGAGGGCCAGGATCTGGAAGTACTCGGCGAGCCGCTCCACGACCTCCGCTTCCGCGGGACGCGGGTCCACGCGCCGGAGAGCGGCTACGCGGTCCATCCGCTCGGGCGCGATCCCCAGCTCCCGGGCCGCGGCCCGCAGCAGGCTCGGCCGGTCGGCCGGCACCTCCAGGCCCCGGGCGCGCAGAAGGGTCTCCAGGGTCACGGCCAGCTTGGGCAGGCTGTTGGTCAGGGCGCGCCACATCGCGTCCGGATCGGCGCCGCGCTCCACGA
>JANOCF010000090.1:0-6983 GCA_031412055.1 Holophagales bacterium
GCCGGCCAGAGGTATCAGCGCCAGCCAGAATGCCATGGCCAGGTGAGTTTTCATCTTCATGGTGTGTCCTCTGATTAAAAAGGGGGGAGGCGAGCTGATCATCTCAGAGATCGCCTCCCCGTTCAGGGAGGGCCGCGAAAGCCCTTGAGGCTTGTTTTCAGGCGCTCGATGTCGGAACGAACCCTGGATCGAGCTCCGCCTGTCTCAAAGTGCAGCTTCTATGCCACGCGGAGAACAGGGCGTTCAGCTCCGGAGAGCCTCACCGGAATGGTGAAATATTTACACCACGGTGGGAAGGAGTCCCTGGCGAACCGCCCGCCGCGGCGCTCCCTCGATGCGCTCAACCCGCTCGATACCGCTGTAGACGTTGAAGCGGTCGCCGCGCAGGAAGCCGACGAGGGTCACTCCGAAGCTCTCGGCCAGCTCGACCGCGAGGCTGCTGGGCGCCGAGACCGCGCACACCACCGGAATCCGGGCCATGAGGCACTTCTGGAGGATCTCGTAGCTGGACCGGCCGCTGACCATCACCAGGTGGTCGTGAAGCGGGAGATGGCCCTGGAAGAGCGCCCAGCCGATCAGCTTGTCCAGGGCGTTGTGCCGGCCTACGTCCTCCCGGGCGGCGAGCAGCCGTCCGGCAGTGTCGAACAGCCCGGCGGCGTGCAGCCCGCCCGTGGCCTCGAAGAGACCCTGGGCTTCGCGCAGCCGGTTCGGGAGAGAGAACAGGATCTCCGGGTCCACCTCCGGCCCGGCGGGCAGCGCTTCCGGCATGCGGACCTGCAGCGCGGCCAGCCCCGCCTTGCCGCAGACCCCGCAGGCGCTGCTGGAGAAGAAATGTCGCTCCAGGGTGGGGAGATTCGGGTCCGGCCCCTGCCCCAACTCCACCTCGACCACGTTCGGGTCCCGCTCGCCTTTTTCGTCGATGCGATGGCGCAGGGCGAGAATCCGCTCCCGGTCCTCGATCACCCCTTCGGCGAAGAGGAACCCGGCGGCCAGCTCCTCGTCATTCCCCGGGGTGCGCATGGTGACGGCGACCGTGCGCGTCCCACCTTCCCACAGGATTCGAATCTCCAGCGGCTCCTCGGTGGCGAGGTGGTCCGAGACCGCTTCGGCGCGGCCCTTCTCGACGCGCCAGACGCGCGCACCGGTCTTCCCTGTCCTCGATTTCCGCGTCATGGGCTTCATGGGCTGTAGCTTGCCACATCCACGCGTGGCGAGGCGCCATGCCTTCGGTACACGTTGGGGAGAGCTTCCCCAACGTGTACCGAAGGCGTACCCCCTTGGCGCGAGCCTTCCCGGCATGTACTGGAGCCGGTACACGTTGGGGAACGCCTCCCCAACGTGTACCGGCGACGCCACGCGCGGGGAGAAGGCCATCCCCTGCCGTGGGAACGCGCAACGCGTTGGGGAGAGGCTCCCCAACGTGTACGGAACGCGCGCGGGCTCATCGGCACATATTTTGCGTTGGCAGCCTTCCGGAGGACGACCATGGCGCGATCGATCTGGAAAGGGAGCATCACCTTCGGGCTTGTGAACATCCCCGTCGGGCTGTATTCGGCAGAGCAGCGCACCGAGGAGATCCACTTCAACCTCCTGGACAAGCGGAACATGGCCCGGGTCCGCTACAAGCGGGTCAACGAGGAGACCGGCAAGGAGGTGTCCTGGGAGGACACGGTCAAGGGCTACGAATTCGAGTCCGGCAAGTACGTCGTCGTCTCCGACGAGGACCTCCAGCGTGCCAGCCCCGAGAAGACCCAGACGGTGGACATCATCGACTTCGTCGACATCGACGACATCAACCCGGTCTACTTCGACAAGCCCTACTACCTGGCTCCGGAGAAGAAAGCGGCCAAGAGCTACGCCCTGCTGCGCGAGACCCTGCTGCGCACCAAGAAGGTCGGCATCGCCATGGTGGTGATCCGCACCAAGCAGTACCTGGCCGCGGTCATCGCCCGCAAGGATGTGATCCTGCTCAACATCCTGCGCTTCGCCCACGAGCTGCGCGACCCGTCCGACCTCGACCTGCCTTCGGGCAAGGAGGGCGTGAGCGAGCGCGAGCTCGACATGGCCGAGCGCCTGGTCGAAGGCATGGTGGATACCTGGGACCCCAAGAAATACCGCGACGACTTTCACCGCGACATGAAGAAGATGATCGACGAGCGGGTCGAGGCCGGACAGCTCGAAGAGTCGCCCGAGGCGCCGCCCGCGCCCAGGAAAGAGCGCGGAGGCAATGTCGTGGACCTCATGGCCCTGCTCAAGCGCAGCGTCGAGGAGGGCGGCACCAAAAAACCGGCTACAAAACCGGCCAAGAAAGCGGCCAAGCCCTCCAAGAAAACCGCCGCCAGGCGGAAGAGCGCCTGATCGCCCATGGGTCTCCAGGAATACAAGCGCAAGCGGGACTTCAAGAAGACTCCCGAGCCGGCGGGCAAGGTCAAGCCCGTCAAGGGGAACTCCTTCGTCATCCAGAAGCACGCTGCCAGCCGCCTCCACTACGACTTCCGCCTGGAGATTGAGGGAGTCCTGCGCAGCTGGGCCGTGCCCAAGGGGCCGAGCTACGACCCGGGCGAGAAGCGGCTGGCCGTGCACGTGGAGGACCACCCGCTGGACTACGGCGACTTCGAGGGGATCATTCCCAAGGGGCAGTACGGCGGCGGCACGGTCCTGCTCTGGGACCACGGCAACTGGTATCCCGAGGGCGACCCCGAGGAGGGCTACCGCAAGGGCAACCTCAAGTTCCGCCTGGAAGGGGAGAAGCTCCACGGGCGCTGGGTCCTGGTGCGCATGCACGGCGAGCGGGCCGGAGAAGACAAGGAGAACTGGCTCCTCATCAAGGAGAAGGACGAGACCGCCGTGCCCGGCAGCGCCGACGCCATCGTCCAGGAGCGGCCGGAGAGCGTCACCACCGGCCTGACCCTGGAGGAGATCGCGGCCAACCCGGACCGCGTCTGGCAGTCGAACCGCGAGGAGCGCGAGGAGAAGGTCGGCGCCAAGCCCGCCAAGCCCGCGAAGAAGGCCGTGAAGAAGGCGGCCAGCTCCGTCTTCGATTCCTCGGCTCTGCCAGGCGCCCGCAAGGGCAAGCTTCCAGCCAAAATCGAGCCGCAGCTCGCCACCCTGGTGTCGGAGCCGCCACGGGGCGAGGAGTGGGTCCACGAGCTCAAGTTCGACGGCTATCGTGTCCTCTGCGAGTTGAAGGATGGAAAGGTCCGCATCGTCACCCGCAGCGGCAAGGACTGGACCGACCGCTTCGGCAACGTCGCCGAAGCCATCGCCGCCCTGCCCGCCACCGAGGCGCTCCTGGACGGCGAAGTCGCCGTCCTGCTGCCGAACGGGACCACCAGCTTCCAGGCGCTCCAGAACGCCCTGGGGGAAGGCCGCCAGGACCTGGTCTACTTCGCCTTCGACCTCCTCCACCTGGACGGCTACGACCTCCGCGGCGTCTCCCTCCTCCAGCGCAAGGAGGCGCTTGCCGCTCTGCTGCACGGCAAGCCCGACGAGGGCACGATCCGCTTCAGCGACCACGTCCAGGGCTCCGGGGACGACTTCTACCGCCAGGCCTGCAGCTACGCCCTGGAGGGGATGATCTCCAAGCGGTCCGGCCGGCCCTACTCCTCCGGCCGCGGCAAGGACTGGGTCAAGGTCAAGTGCCTCAAGCGCCAGGAGATGGTGATCGTCGGCTACACCGATCCCGAGGGCTCGCGCACCGGCCTGGGCGCGCTGCTTCTGGCGGTCAATGAAGGCGGCGATCTCGTCTACGCCGGCAAGGTGGGCACCGGGTTCAGCGCCAAGACCCTGGCCGACCTGAGCAAGCGGCTCGGCAAGCTGGAGCGCGAGACCCCTGCCTTTGCAAAGGCCCCGCGCGGCGCCGAGGCCCGGCGCAGCCACTGGGTCGAGCCCAGGCTCGTCGCCGAGGTCGCCTTCACCGAATGGACCGAAGACGGAATCCTGCGCCACCCCACCTTCCAGGGGCTGCGCGAAGACAAGTCGCCGGAGGAAGTGGTGCGCGAAATCGAGCAGCCGGCCCCCGAGAAGAAGGCGTCCGCGAAAAAGGCTCCCGCCAAGAAGCCCGCGAAGAAGACCGCCAAGCGAGCCAAGGGAGACGTCCCTCCGCTCGGTCCCGAGCGCGACCCCGAGGACGTTACGGAAATCGCGGGCATCCGCATCACCAACCCGGACCGTGTCCTCTACCCCGAGCAGGGGCTGACCAAGCGCGAGCTGGCTCTCTACTACGAGCGCATCGCCGCGTGGATCCTTCCCCACATCCAGGATCGTCCCCTGACTCTCGTGCGCTGCCCCGAAGGGCACGCCAAGCAGTGCTTCTACCAGAAGCACGTCAACGACCAGTTTCCCCAGGCGATCCGGCGGGTGCAGGTCGAGGAGGGCGGCGCCGCCGTCCCTTACGGCGCTCTCGACTCGGTGGCCGGACTGGTCTCGCTGGTGCAGATGGGCGTGCTGGAGCTCCACATCTGGGGCTCGCACCGGGACGACATCGAGCGCCCCGACTACATCGTCTTCGACCTGGACCCGGACGAGGGCCTCGGCTGGGAGCGCATCGTCGAAGGGACTCTCAAGGTGCGCCAGCGGCTGGAGGAGCTGGGTCTCCAATCCTTCCTCAAGACCACCGGCGGCAAGGGGCTCCACGTCTGCGTGCCCATCGTGCGCCGGGACGAGTGGGACGAGGTCAAGGCGTTCACCAAGGCTCTCTCCGAGAGCATCGTCTCCGACGAGCCCAACCGCTACACGTCCAAGCTGCCCAAGGCCAGCCGCAAGGGCAAGATCTTCATCGACTATCTGCGCAACGGGCGCGGCGCCACCTCCATCGGCGCATACTCCACCCGCGCCCGGCCCAATGCCCCGGTCTCCACTCCGCTCTTCTGGGAAGAGCTGGAGACCGACGTGCGGGCCAACACCTACAACGTCCGGAACCTCCCCGAAAGGCTGGAGAGCCTGGACGCCGATCCCTGGGCCGACTTCAACAAGGTCCGCCAGTCCATCACGGCAGCCATGAAAAAAGCTGTCGGAATGAAGTCCTGACGAGCCTTTCAAGGAACTGTTTATGAATGTCCGAGTGCTATCCGTGTCTTTGCTGTCCCTGATAACTGCCGCGGCGTTCGTCCTCACCGGATGCCGCGAAAAAGAGATGCCGCCCCAGGTGGCGCAGATCATCCGCTCCACCGTGGAAGCCGAGACCCTTCCCGCCTCGATCAAGGAGCAGAAGGAGCGCGCACGCGCCTGGGAGGAGATGCGCCGCTTCTACCAGCAGCGCCAGTTCCAGCCGGCCTGGTCGAACGTGGACGGCCCGCTGCCCCACGCCGGCAGTCTCGTGGAGTCCCTCCCCGCCGTGGCCGCCGCCGAGGGCCTCGACCCGCGCCGCTACCCGGGCGAGAGCATCAACGCCCTTCTCAGGCAGGTGGCTGAGGAGAAGTCTCTCGAGTCCCCGGAGGCCCAGCGCAGGCTGGCCGACCTGGACGTGGAGCTGACGTATCTCTATCTCACCCTGGCGGCCCATACCGCGATCGGCCGGGTTCAGCCCGCGACTCTGCGCATCCACTGGGAGGACCAGACGCGCAACGTCGATCTCGACGCCCGTCTGGCCAAGGCGCTGCAGCAGGACGAGGGGGAAGTCGCCGCCAGCCTCCGGAGCCTGTCTCCGCCCAACCCGCGCTATGCCAAGCTGCGCGACGCCCTCACCCGGTACCGCGAGATCGCGGGCCGGGGCGGCTGGCCTGCCGTGCCCGAGGAGCTGGAAAAAGGGGCGCGCGGAGCCGGCGTGGTCGCGCTCAGGAACCGCCTGATGGCCGAAGGGGACCTCCCGCGTCCCCAGGCGCAAGAAGGGCAGCCTGCGCCGGTCTCGGATGTTTTCGATGACGCGGTGGCCCAGGGGATCTCCCGCTTCCAGCAGCGCCACGGCCTGGAGCCCGACGGCAAGCTCGGCGAGGATACCGTGGCGGAGCTCAACGTTCCGGTGCAGGACCGCATCCGCCAGATCGAGCTCAACCTGGAGCGCTGGCGCTGGATGCCGAGCAGCCTCGGAGACAGCTACGTCTGGGTCAACGTCCCCGAGTTCCGGATGGAGCTGATCGAAGGCGGGCACAAGACAGTCGACATGGCCGTCGTGGTGGGCAAGCAGCAGAGCCAGACGCCCGTGTTCAGCGACGTGATGGAGTACATCGAGCTGAACCCCGAGTGGAACATCCCTTCCTCCATCACCAACGAGGAGATCCTCCCGAAGCTGGCGAGCGACCCCGGGTACCTGGCGAGCCACAACATGGAGTACGTGGGCAGCGGCGAGAACGCCCGGCTGCGCCAGCGCCCCGGCCCGGACAACCCGCTCGGCCAGGTCAAGTTCATGTTCCCGAACGAGCACGACGTCTACCTGCACGACACCCCCGCCGACCACCTGTTCTCCAGGGCCGAGCGGGACTTCAGCCACGGCTGCATCCGCCTGGAGCGGCCGGTGCAGTTCGCCGAGCATCTGTTCAAGGACGATCCGAAGTGGAACGGCTCCCGGATCCGCCAGACCATCGTCTCCGGCGAGCAGAAGAGCATCAAGCTGCCGAAGAAGCTGCCGGTGCACATCCTCTACTTCACCGCCTGGGTCGAGGACAACGGGACGATCCAGTTCCGCAAGGACGTCTACGGCCACGACGGGCAGCTCGCCAAGGTCCTCGCCGAGGAGCCGGTGGTGCCGCTCGACCTGCCGGCGCTGCGGGGAGATGTCAGGGCAGGGGTTTAAGCTGAAAAGGACCAAAAGGACATAAGGGACACAAAGGACGAATCAAGAACAGGTTCTTGTCTTTTAGGTCTTTTAGGTCCTTTATGTCCTTTCCTGGCTGCTCCGCGCGTCCCACGCGCTCTTGGCCAGCGTGGCCACCAGGATCAGGACACCCCCGGCGAGCGACCCGGTTCCAGGCCGCTCGCCGGGGACCAAACCAGCCCCGATAGGGTTGAGCCCCCGCTCCAGGAGGGGCAGCAGCGAGGCTTGCAGC
>JANOCF010000091.1:0-2434 GCA_031412055.1 Holophagales bacterium
CAGGGTGGGGGTAGGTTGTCATCAAGCGAAGACCTACCCCTCCCAACCCTCCCCTTGCAGGGGAGGGCAAAAAAGACGCCTCAAACCCAGGCGCGTTCCGCCAGCTTCTTCTCGTAGGCGTCGAGCTTGTCCTGCTTCTGCAGCGTGAGGCCGATGTCGTCGAGGCCGTTCATGAGGCAATGCTTGCGGCAAGGGTCGATCGAGAAGCGGATTTCGCCGCCATCGGGGCCGCGGATGGTCTGGCTTTCAAGATCTACGGTCAGCGTCGCGTTCGAGCCGCGGTCGGCGTCGTCGAAGAGCTTCTCCAGGTCCTCCGGCGAGACCGTGATCGGCAGGATGCCGTTCTTGAAGCAGTTGTTGTAGAAGATGTCGGCGAAGCTCGTGCTGATCACGCAGCGGATGCCGAAGTCGAGCAGCGCCCAGGGCGCATGCTCGCGCGAGGAGCCGCAGCCGAAATTGTCGCCCGCCACCAGGATCTCGGACTTCCGGTAGGCCGGCTTGTTGAGCACGAAGTCGGGGTTCTCCGATCCGTCCTCCTTGTAGCGCATCTCCGAGAACAGGGCCGAGCCCAGCCCGGTGCGCTTGATCGTCTTCAGGTATTGCTTGGGGATGATCATGTCGGTGTCGACGTTGACCACCTTCAGGGGTGCGGGCGTGGAGGTGAGCTTGGTGAAGGGCTGCATGGCGGTCCCCGGGTATTGATCGGCGCTTGATAGCGCATCGCGCGGGCCGCGCAAACCCGCGGCGTCACCCGGCCGCCTTTTCGATCGCCTCCATGTCGTCGTCGTCGAGGCCGAAATGGTGGCCGATCTCGTGCACCAGCACATGCGTCACGAGATGTCCCAGCGTCTCGTCGTGCTCCGCCCAGTAGTCGAGGATCGGGCGGCGGTAGAGCCAGACCATGTTGGGGAATTGCCCGGTCTGGAAGGTGGCGGCCCCTTGGGCGAGGCCGATGCCGCGAAAGAGGCCCAGAAGGTCGAATTCGCTCTCGCATTCCATGTCGCGCAGGGTTTCATCGTCCGGAAAATCCTCGACCCGGATCACAAGCCCGTCGCACAGGCGCCGGAAATCCTCCGGCAGGCGCTCATAGGCCTCGTGCGCGAGGGCTTCCATCTCGGCGAGCGAGGGCGCGTGGCGGTCGTGCCAGCCTGCCATGGTCACACCAATCCCAGCTGCGGGGCGAGCCGGAGGCTCGCGATGGCGGAGTGATAATCGTGTCCGGCTCGCGCGGCCACAGGAATCCCGGCGCCGTCGCGAACCGGCCCGCGTGCCCGTCTCCCGTGATCACAGGAAACCCAGCTGCGCGGCGAGCCAGAGGCTCAGGACGATGAATCCGATAACGGACAGCCCGCGCCCGATGCGCCGGCCCCAGAGTTCGGCAGGGTCCGTTGCGCCGTCTTCGCCGGTGCCGACCGCGTCGCGGCCTGCGAAATGGTCGCCCACCCGGCGGGTCACGCGGGCCATGGACGAGCCTCCCACGGTCTCGGAATCCCGCTGCACCCGTTCGAGGGCCTCTCGCGCGTCCCGCTCCCGGTCATCTCCTCTGCCCTGCCTCATGCGCCGCTCTCTCCTGCCCCGACCACCGGCCAGCTCCGGGAACACCCCCGTAGCCCCCAACGTTAACGGCCGAACCCGCAATTCCAAACCATAGGTGATGAGGATGCGTAACCTCTTGAAGATGCTTGCCGTTGTCGGCCTCGTAGCCGTGAGCGGCAGCGCTGCCCAGGCCCAGGGCTTCAAGCTGCAGATCGGCGTCGACGAGGGCCCGCGGCGGATCGAGAGCCGCGTAGTGCGGGACGTGGACTACGACCGCCCCGTGGTGAGCCGCCGGGTGATCCGAGATGTGGAGTATGACCGTCCCATCGTCAGCCGCCGCGTGATCCAGCGCGACGTGGATTATGTGCGTCCCGTGGTGAGCCGCCGGGTCATCGAGCGCCGCATCGTGCGGCCCGCGCCGGTGCGCACCGTGTGCCGCACGGTCATCCGCGAGCGCGTGCGTCCGAACGGCGTCGTCGTGCGCCGACCGACCGAGCTCTGCCGTCAGGTTGTGGCCGGTCGCCGGACCTACATCGACTGAGCGGCACCCGCCCGGAACTCGGGCTGTGAACCGTCCGTTTTCAAGCAGGCGGTGGGCCTCGCCCCACCGCTTGTCTTCGTGTGGAGTTGAGCGATGCGTCCTGAGACCCTGATCCTCGCCAGTGCGTTCAGCCTCATGACCGCGGCGGCATGGGCCGGGCCGATCCCGGTCACCGCCCCTGACGGCATGGCCGAGGCGGCCGTGACCCTGATCCATCACAAGCCCGGCCATCAGGGCGGCCCGCCCTGGGCCCGCCGTCAGCAGCAGCCGGCCTATGAGCGCTACGACCGCCCGGTCCGCAGCGTCGAGACCTGCCGGACCACGACGCGCACGCAGGTGGATCCCTATACGGGCGAC
>JANOCF010000092.1:0-2767 GCA_031412055.1 Holophagales bacterium
CCCATAGCGTGCTAGCTTGAGCAAATGCATCCTCGGCGTTCTCGAACTGCTCGTTGACCCGATAGGCATTGCCGAGCTCGGCCCAGGTCCGCATCTGAAGGTCGGCAATGAAGTTTTTACCGTACTGCATCGGGTCCAGGTTTCGGACCGCGATACGGGCGGCAAAGGCGAGGTGCAGCATCTCCGCTGGATCTCGGAATCGTGCTTCCTGGCTCAGCTCGATCAAAGTGTGGACCAGCGCCCCGGCCGGGAGGTCCTCTTCCAACTCCGCAATGCCGGCGACGGGCCGCGGGTGCCGACGGACGCTCTCCAAGGCTCGCGTCGTCCGACGTCTCTCTTCTTCCCAGCGCGGGGTCTCGGCTAAAGCCCTGGCAAACGCCCGGTCAATGGCTTTGTCATAAGCCGCCTCGTCGGGCGGCGGGATTATCGTCAGGGGTTCGGGGCTGAAGACAGCCTGAGCAAAGCGCTGAAGACGGCGCCGACAGATTCCACAGCGGCTCGCCAAGTGCTGCAACACTCGCCGGAACTCGCCCGGCCCCAACTGGCCGGACAGGAACAGGTCGATTTCCTCTTCGGTCACATGTCTCACGCCCAGGCCCTCCTTACGACGTTCTGGCTAGGCGATTGTCTCATGGATGCGACAGTGTTGTGTAGAAAGACGCCCCGGGGGACGAGCCAGCCATCCCCACGGGGTGTAAGTGCGCTACCCGTTAGGGTCGGACATCGGACCGTCGTCCGTAGTTGGCTGGCCGTTGGGGTCAATCATGGGACCTTCGTCCGCAGTAGGCTGGCCGCTGGGGTCGATGCTCAAGCCAGCCTCGGCCCAACTCGCCACCCAACTCCAGGCGGTGGCGAGCCATCCCTCTCCGGTCACTTTGCGGGTTCCCGGGTCGGCCATCGAGGGCGAGCCGAGCATCAGGGCCAGCACGATAGCCCCGGCGATCACAGTTCCTTTTGCACGCGACATGAAACCTCCGTCCTCCGGGGCTCGCACGGCGGCCGGCATGGCCGGGGCGTCCACGGATGTTGCTCTGCGGTTCCCTAGTGTGCCCGCTCTTGCGCCGGCCGGCGCGAAACCCGGCTCAAAAAAGCAACGCGGGAAGGTGGGGAGCCGCAGGCGTGTCATTCCTCACACCGAGAATGTAGACACTTTCCGAAGAAACTCCAAGCCTTGCTCAGGAGATTGCAACTCGACGCCGCTCGGGAAGCGATTTCCTGCTTTCGGCGACAAGTTGCCTTCTTTCTCCGCAATCTTTGGCGAAACACTTGACTTTCTGACGAGTAGCGGCAGAATTAGCCGCATCATGAGAGACGAAGAGATAGCCAACCCTACGATGGGCAATGAAGAGATCCGAGGCCTTGGTTCCCGGATCACGAAACTCCGCTCTGACCGCGGCTGGAGGCAGACGGAGCTGGGCCGCAGGGCAGGGATCGTTCCCACACGACTCTCCCGGCTGGAGTCCGGGCGGGCCATTCCCAACCTGTACGAGCTGATCCGGCTCCGGCAAGCCCTCGGAGCCGACCTGGAAGAGATCGTCTTCGGTGGGAGAGCGCCCTCGGCAGTCACCCCCCGGCAGCTTGCCGCGGAGCTGGAGCAGATCGGATCGCCCGGAGAGCTGGCAGCATTGCAGCGCCTTCTCGGCTATCTCGTCCTCGGCTACCGGACGCAGCAGAAAGAGAGGGGGACATGCTGAGGCATCCGGGGCCGGCTCCGGGAGCTGGGCGAGCTGCTGGAAAAGACGCGGCAGGAGGGAGCCTGATGGGCAGGTTCGAGAATGTGGGCTCGGCCTTGAGGCTGCTTCGCGAGCAGGCGGGTCTGAGCCAGGCCGACCTGGCTCGAAGGGCGGGGATGGGCAAGAGCCAGCTCTCCAAGTACGAGAGTCGCAAGGAGCTTCCGAAGCTCGATTCCCTGAGCAGGATTCTGGACGTGCTGAAGGTCGAGCCGCTCTGGCTGTTCTACATCGCCCATCTTCTCGGACGGCCCATGCCGGAGGAGCCGCTGTCCACCTGCACGCTCCTGGAAGCCGGGGCTCCAGGCCTCGCTGCTCGCCGAGAGCGAAGAGGCCGGCTTCCGGGATCTGCTTGACCGGGTGCTGAGTCTCTATAGAAAGACTCTCGAGGCAAGAGTCCTGCGCGCGATTCGAGAGAGCTGACAGGGTGGCGTGCGGGAAGCGCTCTTAAGTCGCACAGCAACACTCCCGCGGACGCTTCCTGAACTACGCGAGCTCATTGATCAAGTTTCTTCGCTGATCGGGCACTTCCCCCCGCCGAGAAGGTGAACGCTGCCACGGGTTTTGTTTTCAGCCCGGGCGGTGTCCAAGAGATGGGTGGCCTCAAGATCGGGGCCGCCCGGATCGAGCGGGAGGAGGGAATCATGTCCCGAAACGTTGTGCTCCCCGGCTTGTTGGTTCTGGCCGCCGCGGCTGCCGCAAACATGGCAGGCGGCTTCTCGTTGGATGCTCCGAGCTCCGGCAACTCCCGGCCCGAGAGCGTCACCATCCCCGCCGCCACCGTCAATACCTCCTTGGCTCCCGCTTCGTTCCGGTTCGCGAAGGCGGCCTCCGAGGAGTCCATGGCGGAGCCGGTAGCGCCGATCAGTCTCACCGCTTCGGACGGCACGGGCCTGACCCTGGTGGCCGTCGAGGCGAACGGCGTTCTCGTGCCGCCTCTCGCCTTTACCGAGCTGCACCTGACGTTTGAAAACCCCCGCGACCAGACGATTGAGGGCCGTTTCCGCATCGCCCTGCCGCCGGGCGCGGCGATCTCC
>JANOCF010000093.1:0-3045 GCA_031412055.1 Holophagales bacterium
GTGGACCGGCGCGCCTTCGAGACCTTCCTGGTAGGTGGCCTCGCAGAGCAGCAGGTCGCTCCCCTGCGCGAAGCCGGCCAGGTCGGTTCCCGGGCCGGTGTCGGCCGAGTAGGTGAGGATGCCCTCGTCGGATTCCAGGCGCATCGCCAGGCAGTAGTTCGGATGATCGGTGCGGACAAAACGGATGCGGACTCCGCCCACCTCGATCACGCTCCCGTCTTCGACCGGCTGGAAGTCGAATGTCGACCGGAAGCCTTCCGCGGAGTCCAGCAGAAGAGGCATGCGCTCCCACACCTCCAGAGGACAGTACAGACGCTTCCGGAGGACACCGTCCTTGTGGAACCGGAGGGCGATGTTGAGGGCGTAGAGGTCGGCGCAGTGGTCAGGGTGAACGTGGCTCACCACCAGGGCATCGATCTGCGTGAAGTCCTCGACCCGCTGCAGCGCGCTGAACGTGCCGTGGCCGGCGTCGATCCAGAGCGTGGTTGTCGCCTGTCCAGCGGCGTGCTTTACCACGAAGCCGCTGGTCGGATTTTCAGGTCCGGAATACCCCCCCGAGCTGCCAAGAATTGTCAAGCGCATGGTCAAAGTGAGGGGAAGGATATCTCGGAAACGTCCATTTCTATACAGCTTAACGGGGCGAGCCGTCTGGCACCCTTCGTGCACAGACATTCGCATATAGAAGTCGAAGGATATTAAGCGGCCGACCCCCCGCGAACGAAAGAGAGGACCTCATGCTGTACGGCAGCAGGTTGCAAAAGGGGATGGAGCAGTCGAAGGGCACCCGCCGTCAGGCGATCGTGATCGGCGGCAGCATCGGCGGTATGGTCGCGGCCCGAGTTCTGGCCGACCACTTCGACGAGGTCTGTATCGTCGAGAGGGACTTTCTGCCCACAGGCCACGAGAACAGGCCGGGTGTCCCGCAGGCCCGGCACCTTCACTTCATCCTGCGCCGGGGCATGATGGTGATCGAGGACCTCTTCCCCGGGGTCAAGGAGGACCTGGTGGAGTCCGGCGCCCACCTGGTGGACCAGGGCAAGGATCTCCACGTCCTCTACCGGTCGGGCTGGTCTCCCAAGAATCCCACCGGCCTGGAGGTCTGCACCTTCACGCGCCCGCTCCTGGAGTCGACGATCCGCCGTCACCTGATGGAGAACGACAGGATCACGATCCTGGAAGGCCATGAGGTCTGCGGCCTGGTGGCGGACGAGGGCCACACGAACGTCGAGGGCGTGCGCATCCGGCGGCGCAACCGGAACGACGAGACCGCGGGCGCCGAGGAGACGATCCTCCACGCCGATCTCGTGGTGGACACCAGCGGCCGGCCGTCGGAGTCCCCGCAGTGGCTGACCGATCTCGGCTACGAGGCTCCCGAGGAGACCGTCGTCGACGCGTTCTGGGGCTATGCCACGCGCATCTACGAAGCGCCCGCCGACTTCAAGGGCGACTTCAAGGCGCTGGTGATCATCAACCGGCCGCCGTACCAGCCTCGCGCCGGAGCCATGCAGCCGATCGAAGGCAACCGCTGGATGGTCAGCGTGGCCGGCGTGATGCGCGACTATCCGCCGACCGACGAGGAGGGCTTCATGCAGTTCGCGAAGACCTTGCCCTCCCCGGCGCTCTACAACGCGATCAAGGATGCGAAGCCGCTGAGCGGCATCCGCGGCTTCCGGCGCACCGCCAACCGGCAGCGCCACTTCGAGAAGCTCTCGCGGATGCCGGGCGGCTTCGTGGCCCTGGGCGACGCGGTGTGCGGCTTCAACCCGATCTACGGCCAGGGGATGACCCTGACCTGTCTCTCGGCCCTGGAGCTCGACAAGTGGCTCAAGGAGAGCGCCGGCCAGCCTCTCAACGGGCTGGCGTACCACAAAAAGGTAGCCAAGCTGGTGGCCGCGCCGTTCGCCCTCGCGACCGGCGAGGACCTGCGCTGGCCCGCGACCCAGGGCGGCGAGATCACGGCCCAGGTCCGCTTCATGCACTGGTACATCGACCAGATCATGGCGCTGATCTCGGGCAGCCCTGAGATCTTCAAGCGTTTCCAACTCGTGAACCACATGCTTGCAGGTCCGGAAACGCTGTTCCACCCGGCGATCCTGATGCCGGTGCTACGCCATGCGTTCACTCCCGCGTGGGGCCGCTTCCTGCCCTCGCTGGGCCGTGCACGCCAGGCGAAGGATGCCGGCGCTGCCGCCGGATCCAACGCCTCGACCGCAAGTCTTCATACCCAGACCCGGGTCCGCTAACAAGGATCCGGGCCTCCCTCCAAGGGCTGGGAGCAAACCTCCCAGCCCTCTTTTTTTGTCCCCTATCGAACCGCCTCGCGGATGAAGTCCGCGATCTCCTTCTTGAGCCGGGCGTGGTCCACCTTGCGGATGTACATCATGTGGCCCGCCTCGTAGTAGGAGATCCGGACGTTGCCCCGCAGCGACTCGGGCAGTCCCAGATGGTCGGCCGTGTAGACCGAGTCGAAGTAGGGCGTGGCCAGGTCGTAGTAGCCGCAGGTGAAGAGCACCTGGAGGTCCGGGTTGCGAGTCATGGCCTGGCGCAGCGGCTCGGCGAGGTTGACGTACTGGTTTTCGTAGCCTTTGAAGCTCCAGGGCCAGACCTTGCGGTTGAGACGCTCGTAGACGAGGTCCTCCTTGTAGCCGAGCTCGCGCCGCAGGTAGTCGTTGACCGCGGCGGCATAGGGCGCGTCGAGAGACACGGAGCTGGGATCGAAGTCCGGGTACTCTCCGGCCGCGTCCAGGTCCGAGCCGGTAAAGCGGGTGTCCAGGCGCCCGACCGTCTTGCTCTGGTCCCGCAGCAGCTCCTTGGTGAAGCGGGAGTTCTCGATGCGCAGGTTGGTGCGCTCCACGTACTCGCGGGAGAGGCCCGTGTAGCGGGCGAGGCGGCCGGCGATCTCCGCCCGCCGATCGGGCGGCAGACGGTCCCCCTGCATCAGCGCCGACGCATAGTCTCCGAGTGCGAACGCCTCGGCTTCCCGAAGCGCGGTCTTGAGATCGCCCGACAGCTCGGGCGGCAGCTTCTTGTGGTACCAGGCCGTGG
>JANOCF010000094.1:0-1639 GCA_031412055.1 Holophagales bacterium
TACCGGGCCCTTGACCTCATCGACCCGGATCGGGAACCGCGGGCTCTGCTGATTGCCAAACACAACCTAATCGACGACCTGGCCGATGTTGGCCGGTTCATGGAGGCGCAGAGGCTCCTCATTCAGGCGCGTCCGCTTTACCAACGATTCGACGAGCCCTGGATCCGATATCGGCACCGCTGGGTTGAGGGAAGGATCGCGCGCGGGCTCGGCCAGCCGGAGAAGTCGGAGGCACTCCTGATAGCGGCCCGCTCGGGGTTCCACGCAAAGGACACCGCCTTCGAGATGGCCCTCGTCTCGCTCGAGCTCGCCGGACTCTACGCCGAGCAAGGAAGGACGGCGGAGATGAAGCAACTCGCCGAGGAGATGGTGCCGATCTTCTCCTCCCGCCAGATCCATCGCGAGGCCCTTGCTGCCCTCTCGTTGTGGCAGCAAGCTGTACAGACGGAAACTGCCGGTGCCGAGTTGGCAGCCCAGGTTGCATCCACCCTCAAACGCGGCCGCATCCAGTCCTTCTCCAGCCACGAAAACCACTAGCCAGTTCTAGCCCAAAAAAGCATCGAGCCCCCCGCCGCCGACTCCCTCCTGGGAGGTAACGGGGCGATGGGGGGCTCGCAGAACCGCTGAGACGACGGACTAGCCGCCGGTCTTCGGCTGGAAGTCGAAGGTCACGTCGGCCGTCGCGTTGGCCGCCACGGTGACCTGCTGGGTGGCCGTGCCGAGCTCCTCGTGCCAGGCCTCAAGCGTGTAGGTGCCCGCGGGCAGGCTGTCGATGTTGAACGTGCCGTCCTCGCCGCTCACGGCGTAGTACGGGTGCTCCACCACGCCCACGTAGGACGACATCCAGGGGTGGACGTCGCACTTGACCGGGACCATGATCTCGGCCTTTTCGAACGTCTTGTCGAACTCCATGTTCTGGATCGGCTGGCCCTGGTTGAACTCGGCGTTCGACTTCGGCATCGCGTGGATGTTGTGCAGCGTCGGGTCGCTGTTCTTGATCTTCAGCGGCTGGCCCACCTGGATGCCCATCACGTGCGGATGGTACAGGCAGCCCTGCTGATCGAGCGTCTTGGCCTCGGTCGGAGCCGGGAAGGTCTTGCCCTCGAGCCCGGTCTTCACGTACACGAAGACGTTGCCCAGCTTGCCGTCCTTGACCAGGAACTTGCCTGTGTCTACCGGCGTCGTGTGCACGCTGGCGCACGTCGGGTCCGCGCTCATGGCGACCGGCGTGTCGCCGTCCGGGCCGGCGTAGTTGATGCTCCCCTTGACGCCGCCCGCGTTCGCCGTATCCACGGCCGCGGACGCCGCCGGAGCTTCGGAGGAAGCCTCCGGAACGTCGTCACCCTCGCCCGAGTCCTCGCCGTCACCACCACCACCGCATGCGACCAGCACGGCCAGCGAGCAACAGAGCGCGAGTAGCAGCCAGAATCTATTCCTGCTCATTCAAACCTCCTTGGATGTAAAGCTTTGACGATGATTCACCGGAAAGCCGGCCGGCCGATTCTACAGCAGCCGGCCGGCTCCCCGATTGGTTTCAGACTTAGCGCCGTTCCCCGGCCGCGCCCGCGGCCACGCTCGAGGTGGCGGGCGAGGCCGGCGACGGCTCGTGCGCCGTCATTGGAGCCACCGGGCTCGCCGG
>JANOCF010000095.1:0-2983 GCA_031412055.1 Holophagales bacterium
ACCGGCGCCAGCGCTCCCAGGTCGGGCGCCCTCTCGCCGGGAGGGAGACGCAGCCGCCGGAACCGCTGCTTCAGGACCTCCATCTCTTCGTTCAGCAGGAGCTTCCCCTTGTCCAGCACGCCCACACGGTCGGCGATCCCCTCCACGCCGGCCAGGTCGTGGCTGGTGAGGAAGACCGTCGTCCCCCGGTCGGCCAGGTCGACGATCAGCTCGTCGAAGACGGCACGGCGCGCGACGGGGTCGAGCCCCAGGGTCGGATCGTCCAGGATGAGCAGGCGCGGCGAGCTGGCCAGGGCGAGGGAGAGCATCACCTGCCCCTTCTGCCCCTTGGAGAGCTGCCCGAAAGGGACGTCGGAGGGGATTCCGAATCGCTCAAGCCGCGCGGCCAGGCCGGCATCGTCCCACGTCTCGTAGAGGCCGGAGCAGAAGCGGGCGAGCTGCCGGGCGTTCATGGCCGGAGGCGCGTCGGGCTCCTCTGGAACCACTCCGATGCCCCGGAGAAGCGCGGCGCGCTCCCGCCACGCATCGCCTCCGAGCAGGAATGCGCGGCCCGCGTCCGGCCGTTGTTCCCCCAGCAGGCAGCGGACGAGGGAGCTCTTGCCCGCCCCGTTGCGGCCCAGGAGGACGTAGACCGACCCTTCGGGCACCCCGAAGGAGACGCGGTCGAGCACGAGCCGCCGGCCGTAGCGGACGGTCACCTCTTCGATGGCGACGAGGTCCATTCCTCTTTTTCCTCCGTCTCCGTGACGTCGTCGGCGTTGTTCGCCAGGTTGCTCCATGCATCGTCGAGCACCCCGGAGGTCTCCTCCCGGCCCGCACCAAGGGTCACCGCGAGGCTGGCGTACCGGAGAGCGCCCTGGAGGAGACGACGCCCGCGCTCTCCCTGGGTCAGCTCAGGGGGCGAGTCGCTGACATAGGTCCCCTCTCCGCGGCGTACCGTGAGCACTCCGGCATCGGTCAGCCGCTGGTAGGCCTTGGAGACGGTGGCGGGATTGACCTGCAGCTCCCGCGCGAGATCCCGCACAGAAGGGACCGATGTCCCCACGGCCAGGGCGCCGGAAGCGACGAGGTGCCGCACACCCTCTTCGATCTGCCGCCATATCGGGCGGGGATCGGCAGGATCGATCCGTAGCGTTCGGCTCATCTCACGGGAGTGTATGATATCTGTAGCACGCTGAGCCAGGGTAAGGCATAGATAGCCGTCAATGTGTCATCGAAGTTTCGGATTCATGGCTCATTTTTGGTGTTTGGTCGCACTGATGTAGTAGACGGGGATTGAATGTTATCGCTCGGCCGCTCATGGGGAGCGCCCGAACACTGCTCGGAGGAGACCCTGTATGTCTCGGACACTTCGTTCGATGTCTGGCTTGCTGGTGCTGACCCTGTTTCTGGGAACCGGCGCGGCACACGCTCTCCCGTCGGGTGATGGCCCGAGCATCGATCGGGCTCCTGGCACGCTGGTCGCAGTGTGGAACTGGGTGACCTCGCTGCTCCAGGTCGACGGCTCTTTCCTGGGGATGTTCGAGACCTCGGGCGGAATCGGCGGCGGTCTGCCGCTGCCCCCCCTGCCCCCGGGGCCGGGCGCGGAGACTGACGGCGGTGGATTCATTGACCCGAACGGAAACTCTTAGTTGCAATCAAACGGGACACATACCGTTTTCGTGAGTCGATCGAGATAGAATCAAGCTAATGAAAATAAATCGGCTCAAACCAGGAGGAAGACTCATGGGACATCTGCCGGAAAAGCGAGTGGGCGCCCTGGCACGGGTTCTCGCGCGGGCCCTCAGCGCCGAGAGCGCCGAGAAGCTCACCGAAGCCAAAGAGGATGTTCAGGCCCATGGCAGCGAGTCGATCTTTGAGGGGGCAGACTCTTTGGATGCCGTGCTCAAGAATGTCCTGAGCCGCACCTCCCGAGTCGCGGAAGAGCGGGCCATGGCGCCGGCCCAACTGGCTGAGCTGCTCGCCCTGTCGAACGGGGATCGGGAAGCGGCCGTGGCCGCGCATCCGCAATTCCAGACCTACTCGCTCGCGTCCTACACGCTGCAGAGGTGCGAGAAGCTGGTCTCTCACGATCCGCTCATGGCCGGTCAACTGGCGCGGCTTGCGCGACTGATCGCAGGGCAGGCGGAACCCCGCAATTGCGGTGGCTCCGCGGCGTTGACCGACCTGGAAGCCTATGCCATGGCGATGGAGGGCAACGCCCAGCGCGTCGCCGGGGACCTGCGGCTGTCGCTCTCCACCTTCATGGACGCCCGGCAAGTGCAGGAAAGTGGAGGTGCCGATCCGGACCTGTCGGCACGAATCGACCTTCTCGAAGCCTCCCTGCGTCGCGACCTGCGCCAGTTTGACGCGGCTCTCGATCTGCTTCACGAGGCGGAGCGGGTCTTCGTCTCCCTGAAGGACCACAACTCCCAGGCCCGAACGATCATCAACCGCGCCAACGTCTACCTGGTCATGCGGGAGCTGGACCACGTGGTGAATCACCTGCAGCGAGCGCTGCCTCTCGCCCAGGAGCCCTGGCTGGGCCTGGTGGTACGCCACAACCTGATCTTCGCCTTGGCGGAGTGCGGGCGGGCTCGCGAGGCGGCGACTCTCTATGACGTTTCCAAGGACCTCTATCTCCAGTTCAACGATCCGCTGACCACTAGCCGTCGCTTGTGGGCGGAAGGCCTGATCGCTCGGGAGCTCGATGAGGACCTTGGGCAGGCCGAGCGCCTGCTCTCCCAGGCCACCGAGCGCCTGGCCGAGCACGGCTACGGCTTCGACGCGGCCCTCGCCGGGCTCGACCTCGTCGCGGTGTACGCCCGCCGCGGCCAGTCGGCCGAGGTTCTGCGGGTCGCTTCCAACCTGGTCCAGCTCTTCCAGGCGCGTACCGTGCACCCGGAGGCGCTCGCCGCCCTCAAGATGGTGTACGAGGCCGCCGAACGGGCCTCGGTCGACCTGTCACTCCTGTCCCAGGTCGCAGAGACGGTCCGCGCCACCC
>JANOCF010000096.1:0-4029 GCA_031412055.1 Holophagales bacterium
ACGGCGGCCACGTCTGGCAGAAGCCGATCCTGCTGGGAGACACCACCCAGCACCACGATCATCCCTGGATCGCCGTCGACCGGCGCTCGGGCCGGATCTACATGAGCACCCTCTACGGCGACGAGGTGTCCGTCCTGGGCCTCTTCCGCTCGGACGACGACGGCCGGACCTTCACCGGGCCCAGGGAGATGATCAGGCCCCAGAGCGACGAGACCGGCTACGGCCCGTGCGGTCTGGCCGTACTCTCCGACGGCACCCTGGTGCACCTCTTCACCGAGGGCGGGATCGCGAAGCAGGATGGGACCCGCGAGCACAAGGGCTGGGTGATGGCCTCCCGCGACGGGGGCGAGACGTTCGGGAAGCCGCTCGCCGTGGCCACGGGGTCGTACCCGCCCAAGAGCCTGGAACAGGAGCACAGCGGGCGTGTCCAGACGTTCTGGCAGATGGCCGTGGACGCCTCCGCCGGACCCTACCGGGACCGGCTCTACGCGGCCTGGACCGACTACGGCACCGGGCTGCCCCAGGTGATGCTGACCTGGTCCGCCGACCGGGGGGAGACCTGGTCCGAGCCGCGGCCGGTTGCCGGTCCCCTTCCCGCGGGTGCCTACTCCTACCAGCACGCCCTGGCCGTCAACAAGGAGGGAGTGCTGGGCGTCTCCTGGCTCGATACCCGCAACCACCCCGGAACCGACCGCTACGACGCCTGGTTCTCCGCCTCCCTGGACGGCGGCATGACCTGGCTGCCGCCTGCGCGCCTGTCTTCGGCGACGTCGGACCCGCTCGGCACCGGCAACCTGCGCCCTTCGCCCGAGAGTTGGCACGACCCACAGGAATCCATCCGTGTGACGTTCATGACCAGCCTCGGCCAATTTTCCCATGGGGGTCATTACGTGGGCCTCGCGGCCGATGCCGGCGGGGCGTTCCATCCGCTGTGGCCGGACGCCCGCACGGGCACTTTCCAGGCCTGGACCAGCCTGGTGAGGGTGGAGCGCCGCCCGATCGCCTCCGCGAAGGCGACGCCGGCGACGCCAGCGAACACCGCGCCTCCGATCGACCTCAAAAAGCACGTCGACCTGCTGATCGACCCGGCCTCCTACGACCCCGCGACCAAGGAACTGTCGGTGCCCATCCGCATCAGGAACCGCTCGGACAAGGCGATCCGGGGGCCGCTCCAGATCAAGGTGAAGGCCTTCGGCAGCGGCATGGGAGGCCTCTTCAAGGAGAACACGCCGGCGATCCTGAACGCCGCCAACGGACAGCCGGATGCGGGCGCGGTCTTCGACTACAGCCAGGCGCTCGGAGACTTCGACGCCCTGGAGCCCGGGGCGGTGACCGAGCCGGTCGTCTGGCGCTTCAAACTGGTGGACGTCCGCATCCCCGGCATACAGGTGGAGGTCACGGGCCGGGTGGAGTGAGAGGGGCTAGACCTTGTCCCCGAATCGCGCCGCCAGCTCCTCCCGCACGATGGCGCGGATGCGCTCGTCCAGGTCGGCGGGCTGGGAGGCGGCGGGCTTGCGGGCAGTCGGGATGAGGTCTCCCAGGTCCCGGCGGGCCGCGCTCGTGGTCTCCGGACAGCCGAGCTGCAGGAACTGGTGCGGCGGCACGCCCAGCTCCCGCGCGATGCTCAGCAGGTGGCGCACGCGCAGCTCCAGCCTCCCCTCGAGGAGGTGGGACAGGTTGCCGTGCCCGATCCCCAGGGTCCCCTCCAGCGTACGGGCTGGCATCCCGAGGTGCGCGAGGGCGTCGCGGAGCAGGCCCCGGAGCTGCCGTAGGTCGCGTTCGCTCATGGAATGTGGGGACTCTAAGACGCGAGCCCCCCTTCCCGCAAGAGGAGGATCGATCGCGGACGCAACTAGAAGAGGCCGAGCTGAACAACCTCGCCCGGCCGGCGGAACGCCGCGGTCGACAGCTCCGGCCGCGGACGGTCCAGCCCATGGCGGCGCCTGGAGGTCTCGAAGAGAACCCGGATCTGGTCCGCGAAGACCCCCTCTCCACTCATCCGGCTGCCGAAGCGCGGATCGTACAGCTTGCCTCCCCGCAGCTCCCGGACCCGGTTGAGCACCTTGTCCTTGCGGTCCGGGAAGTGCTCCTCCAGCCAGGCCTCGAACAGGCCGGTCACGGCGCCCGGGAGCCGCAGCATGACGTAGCCCGCGGACTGCGCGCCGGCCGCGGCCGCGGCTTCCAGGATCTTCGGGATCTCGTGGTCCGTGATCGCCGGCACCACCGGCGCCACCATCACCCCGACCGGGATGCCCGCTTCTGCCATTCGCTCGATCGCCTTGAGACGGTCGCGCGGGTGCGAGGCCCGCGGCTCCATCTTCCGGGCCAGCTCGCCGTCGAGCGTCGTGATCGAGAGGAACACCGACGCGGCCCCATGGGACGCCAGCTCGGACAGGTGGTCGATGTCGCGGGTCACCAGCTCGCTCTTGGTGATCACCGACACCGGGTGGCGGAACTCCGCCAGCACCCCCAGGCAGCGGCGGGTGATCTCCAGCTTGCGCTCCACCGGCTGGTAGCAGTCGGTCACGCCGCTCATGGCCAGCGGCTTGGGCTGCCACTTCGGCGAGGAGAGCTCCTTGCGCAGGAGCTCCGGCGCCTCCTCCTTGACCAGGATGCGGCTCTCGAAATCGATGCCGGCCGAGAAGCCCAGGTACTCGTGGGTGGGCCGGGCATAGCAGTAGATGCAGCCGTGCTCACACCCCCGGTAGGGGTTGAGCGAGACCTCGAAGCCCACATCGGGGCTGTCGTTGCGGGTGATGATCGAGCGGGTGCCGTCGCTCAGGAGCCGGGTCTCGACCCGGTCAGGGCCAGGGACCTCCATCTCGACTTCGACCCGCTCGAAGCGGTTGGCGGGGTTCAGCGCCGCGCCGCGGCCTCTCGGAGACTGGGGCGTGGGCGATTGGGGCGCGTGGGGAGCGTTCGGTACATGCCTCTCCATGGAGGCGACTGTACCTGATTACGCCCTGGTTGCGCCATCCCTCGGGCCTTGCGGCTCGATGCGGGGCGAGCTTTCGGGGGCTTTTGCTTCCAGGCTTCGCCGGCGCTGCCGGCCCTGGTCGTTGTGAATCTTCAGGATGGCATCGATCAACCGGCCCCGGTTCGAGACGGGCTTGCCCGTCCGAGGCCGGGAGGGGACGCTCGGGATCCGATTCGACATGACAGCTCTCCTTCGTTGCAGGAGCCCAGACTACCCGCCGAAGATTACGACAGGAATTACGAGCGTGTCACGAAAGAGAGACGGAAGGGCCCCCACCGGCGCGGCCGGCGGGGGCCACCGTCGCGGCGGGATCAGGCTGTGCGCCGGACCTCTACCGGGACTTCCGCCATGCTGCTGGCCGAGACGAGGTCCTGCCAGAGACGCGCCGGATCGTCGTACTTCGGACCGACCGGGCAGGTGCTCTTCTCCTCGCGGACGTGGGAGAGGTACTCGTACTGCGACGGCAGCGTCGCCACCAGGCGATCGGTCTTGGCGCGGATGGTGCGGAACATCTCCAGGGCGTTGCGGTCGTCCATGAAGTCGAGGACGGGCAGGCTGGCGTCCGGCACGCGGTTGAGGCCGAGCAGCATCACCGAGTAGGAGTAGGACTCGAAGCCGTGGTAGGCGGAGTTGATGTTCTTCGCGCTCGGCAGGCGCCGGTCCCACAAAGCCATCCGCTCCTGCAGGCTGTCGGTGAGGCCGAGCTGCTTGACCCACTTCCAGTAATCGGTGTCGCAGCGGTCGGTCGCGGCATAGTGCAGCGTCAGGAACTCGCGCACGCCGTCGATCGCCTCGTTTACCGTCCGGTTGAAGCCGCGGATCACCTCCGCGTCGACCGAGCCGTTCGGGAAGTGGCGGACCAGCTCCTCGATGTTGTGCTGGATGAAGAAGATGCCCGTCGACTCCAGCGGCTCCACGAAGCCGCTCGAGAGGCCGATGGCCACGCAGTTCTTGACCCACGAGTTGCGGCTGCGTCCGCAGCGCATCTTGATGTGGTTGGCCTTGCAGTTCTGGGCCGCCGGTCCGAGGGGGGCGAGATGGGCGCGGAACTC
>JANOCF010000097.1:0-7548 GCA_031412055.1 Holophagales bacterium
CGGACGGCGGGCGGGAGATTGCGGATGTATCCAACAATCCATAGGAGGGATTCCTGATGACGATAAAAAAGGTAGGCGTGCTCGGGTGCGGCCTGATGGGCTCCGGCATCGCCGAAGTGAGCGCGCGGGCGGGCTATGAGACCGTGGTCCGCGAGGTGACCCAGGACCTGGTGGACAAGGGGCTGGGCCGGATCCAGGGCTCGCTGGGCAAGGCGGTGGACAAGGGCAAGATGGAGGCCTCGGCCCGCGACGAGGCCGTGGGCCGGCTGCGCGGCGTGGTCGACCTGGGCGACCTCGCCGACTGCGACCTCGTGATCGAGGCCATCGTCGAGAACCTGGACGAGAAGCGCAAGACCTTCTCCGCCCTGGACGAGGCCGTCAAGGAGAGCGCGATCTTCGCGAGCAACACCTCCTCCCTGACCATCACCCAGATGTCCATGTTCACCCGGCGGCCGGAGCGCTTCGTCGGCCTCCACTTCTTCAACCCGGTGCCGGTCATGAAGCTGGTCGAGGTGGTGCGCACCCTGATCACCTCGGACGAGACCTTCGCCTCGGCCTCCGAGTTCGTCCGCTCCCTGGGCAAGGAGCCCATCGGCGCCCGCGACAACTCGGGCTTCATCGTCAACCGGCTGCTCGTGCCTTACCTGCTGGACGCCATCCGCGCCCTGGAGGAGGGGGTGGGCAGCGTCGAGGACATCGACAAGGGCATGCAGCTCGGCTGCGGCTACCCCATGGGGCCGTTCACCCTGCTCGACTTCGTGGGCCTCGACACGACCTACTACATCGCCAACATCATGTTCGAGGAGTACCGGGAGAAGCGGTACGCGCCGCCGCCGCTGCTCAAGCAGATGGTGCTCGCCGGCCGGCTCGGGAAAAAGAGCGGCCGAGGCTTCTACGACCACTCCAAGAAGTAGGCGAATGGTCCGTGCCTTGCAGGGGCTCGGGGTTTAGGCGGCGGGTGGACGGGTCTGGTAAACTTGGCGCTTCCGGGGAGGCTGCCGTTCGCGGCGGCTTCCCCTTTTCCAAAACTGTGACTTCTTCGAAGAACCCTTAAAGATGACGCAAGTAACGCTCCCAGAAGAGGGGCTCGATACTCTTTTCGGCACCAACGACGAGAACCTGAGGCGCGTCGAGAGCACTTTCGACGTGACCGTGGCCGCGCGTGGCAACGAGCTGCATATCCAGGGCGAGCCCGAGCGCGTGCAGGCCGTCGAGCGGCTCTTCCATGAGCTGAACGCGGTCACCGCGCGCGGTCATCGCTTCAAGCCGGGCGAGGTGCAGACCGCGATCCGCGTGGTGGCCGAGTCTCCGGAGAGCTCCCTCGTGAACTTCTTCATCCCCGAGGGGATGCTCGCGGCGGCCCGGCGCCAGGTGGCGCCCCGCACCTTCAAGCAGCAGCTCTACATGCAGGCGATGATCGACTACGACATCGTCATCTCCATCGGTCCCGCGGGTACGGGCAAGACCTACCTCGCGGTGGCCATGGCCGCCGCGGCCCTGATGGAGAAGAGTGTGCGGCGCATCATCCTGGCGCGGCCCGCGGTCGAGGCCGGCGAGAAGCTGGGCTTCCTGCCGGGCGACCTCGTGGAGAAGGTCAACCCGTACCTGCGGCCGCTCCACGACGCCCTGCACGACATCATCGGCTACGAGAAGGTCGGCCGCATGCTGGAGCGGGGGATCATCGAGATCGCTCCGATCGCCTTCATGCGCGGCCGGACCCTCAACGACAGCTTCATCATCCTCGACGAGGCGCAGAACACCACCCCCGAGCAGATGAAGATGTTCCTGACCCGCATCGGCTTCAACTCCAAGGCGGTGATCAACGGCGACATCACCCAGGTCGACCTGCCACAGGGCAGGATGTCCGGCCTGCGGGAGGCGCAGGATGTGCTCGCCGGCGTCGAGGGGATCAAGTTCTTCTTCTTCGACCAGCGGGACGTGGTCCGCCATCCGCTGGTGCAGAAGGTCGTGACCGCGTACGACCTGCACGACAAGCGGAAGGCCGAGCGCGAGGCGGCGGAAAAGGCCGAGCGCGCGGAGCAGCGCGCGGAGCGCGCCGACCGCGCCGACCGCGAGCGACTGGTGTCCGCGGAACGGTCGCGCGCTTGAACGATTGGTGCGGGATACTGGGGCGCCGAGCCCCCGGGGAACTCGACGAACCGTGGCCATGAGCTCCGTACCCAACGGCAAGCCGCGCCCGTCGCGGATCGACCTCATCCAGACAGGTACGTTCTACCTGAAGCGGCGCCTGGGCTCCCCCAAGCCCTGGCAGCGCGCTCTGGAGACACCCTCTCTCTGGGTGGGGCTGTTCCTCGTCCTGGGCACCTGGGCCCTGATGCCGGGCGCGTTCCTGCTCACCCCCCGCGCCACCCCCGGAACCATCTCCGGCCGCGACTATGTGGCCACCCGGGACCTGCTGGTCTCGGACGAGGACACCACGCGCGCCAAGCAGGATGGCGCGAGGGCGGCGGTGCTGCCGGTCTACGACCTCGATCCTGTCGCCATCAGCGACCTCGACCGCCGCATCGAGCAGCTCTTCAGCCGCGGCCGGCGCCTGCTGGCGCGCCCGGCCGCCGCGGAGGGCAACGTGGCGTCGTCGTCGCACCTGTCGGCGGTCGCCCAGGAGCTGCTCAAGGAGACCTCCCCCGAGCAGCTCCGGCTCACCGATGCCCAGGCCGAGCTTCTGGTGCGGCGACGCTTCTCCGCGCAGGCCGAGGAGCGCCTGCGCTCCCTGGCCGTCCGGACGCTGCAACGGGGCGTGGTGGGCAACAAGGCACTGCTCCTGGAGAACCGTCTGCGCGGCGTCACCCTGCGCGATCTCGGCACCGGCTCCGAGGAGACCCACTTCGACCTCTTCGACCACCTGGGCTACCCCTCGGAGGTCCGCGAGTTCCTGGACTCCGAGATCAACGACTGGAGCGGCTACACGGGCGCGGAGCGCCGGCTGCTGGCAGACCTGCTGCTGGAGAACCTGAGCCACAACCTGCTCCCCAACCGGACCGAGACGCAGAGGCGCCGGGAGACCGCGGCGGCCCAGGGCGGGCAGGTCTTCAACCAGATCCGCAAGGGTCAGGTGATCGTGCGCAAGGGGGACGTCATCGACGCTCCCGCCGCGAAGGTGATCGCCCAGATGCGCGGCGAGCGCCAGTTCCGGATGCAGATCCCGCCGCTGGCCGGCACCTTCTTCCTCCTGGCGCTGGTCTCCGCCGTGCTCTGGCTGGCGATGGGGCGGGAAAAGGTGGCCGACCACAGCCGGGTGCGGGTGTTCGGAGAGAGCCTGCTCCTGCTCCTGCTCACGATCCTCGGGGCGAAGTTCTGCTTCCTGGTGGCCACGGCGCTTTCGAGCGCCCTCGAGGCCGCGCCGCTCACCTCGGCGCGGAGCTACGCCTACGCCATCCCCTTCGCTTCGCTGGCGCTGCTGGCGGGCCTGCTGCTCTGCCGCAACGCGGCCCTGATCCTGTCCGTCCTGTTTTCGATCCTGGCGAGCCGGCTCGCCGTGGATCCTGATGCGCAGTGGGTCATCTTCTACAGCTTCGCCGGATCGCTGGCGGCGATCCATGCCCTGGACTACTACCAGTTCCGGTACCGGCTGGTCATGGTCCACGTAGGGCTGGTGGTGGGGGTCATCAACGTCCTCATGGTGCTGATCCTGACCACGCTGGCCCCGCTGTCCGCGGACCGGGGGTGGATGCAGATCGGCTTCGACATCCTCTGCGCCTTCACGGGCGGCCTGCTGGTGACCGCGGTCGCGAGCTTCGCGGTGCCGATCCTGGAATCGCTGCTCGCCATCACCACGGACATCAAGCTGGTGGAGCTGTCCAACACCAACCTGCCGCTGCTGCGGCGGCTGGCCTTCGAGGCGCCCGGTACCTTCCAGCACTCGTTGATGGTGGCCAACCTGGCGAAGGAGGGGTGCGAGGCCATCGGCGCCGATCCGGTGCTCGCCTATGCGGCGGGCCTCTATCACGACATCGGCAAGGTCCTGCGGCCCGAGTACTTCGTGGAGAACCAGCGCGGCGGCCAGAACCGGCACGACAAGCTGCTCCCGTCCATGAGCGCCCTGATCCTGCTCAACCACGTCAAGGACGGGCTGGAGATGGCGCGCGAGAACAGCCTCCCGCAGGTGATCCGGGACGCCATCGCGCAGCACCACGGCACGCGGCTGATCAAATACTTCTACCACCGCGCCATGGAGATCAAGGACCCCGAGGCCATGGTGGTGACGGAGGACAAGTACCGCTACCCCGGACCCAAGCCGCAGAACAAGGTGATGGGCGTGCTCATGATCGCGGACGCGGTGGAGGCCGCGAGCCGCACCCTGACGGAGCCGACGCCGGTCAAGATCCGGGGGCTGATCCAGACCATTCTGGACGACATCCTCAAGGACGGCCAGCTCGAGCACACCGACCTGACGCTATCCGATCTGAAGATCGTGACGGATACGTTCCTGCGGGTGCTCGCCAATATCTTCCATCAGCGGATAGACTACCCGGGCTTCGACTTCAACGCGGGTCCGAAGCGGGAGAGACGGCTCGCAGTGGTCGAGTCGACGCCGGCAGCCGGCACGGCCCGGGCCTCGTGAAGCGCGGATGAAAGAGCCCCCCATAGAAACCGTCCTGCAGAACCCCAACCGCTATCCGGAGGCCGGTGCCCGCCGTCTCCGGCCCTGGCTTGAGCGGCTGGCGTCCACCCTCGCGGAGAAGGAGTTTCCCCCCGGCGCCGATCGTGCGGAGAGCGTCACCCTGGGTGTGCGCTTTGCCAGCGACCGCGAGGTGCGGCGGCTGAACCGCGACTACCGCGGCAAGGACAAGCCCACCGACGTGCTCTCCTTTCCGGGCGGACCGGAGGAAGAGGATGGCAGTTATCACGTGGGCGACATCCTGATCTCCATCCCCACCGCCCGCCGGCAGGCGGCGGAGCGCGGCCACCCGGTCGAGCGGGAGCTCAAGGTCCTCCTGCTGCACGGACTTCTGCACTGCCTCGGCTACGACCACGAGGCCGACCAGGGAAAGATGGAGCGCCTGGAGCGCCGGCTGCGGCGGACCTGGATCGACGACATCGACAATAATAATGGCTGAACCAACCTCGACCATCCCCCTGGCCCCGTTCGTCTGGGCCTTCGTGCTGCTGCTGCCCACCGCGGTGCTCTCCTCGGTGCTGTCGGCGCTGCTGGAGCGCAGCGGCCCCATCCGTCTCCGGCACTGGGCCGAGGAGTCGGGCGGCAGGCTGCGCGGGCTCTATGACTCGCCGGTCCGCTTCGTGGTGTTCCGCTACATCCTCTCCCTGACCGGGAGGCTGGCGCCCATCGGGCTCTACGTGGCCCTGGCCGCGATCCTTGCCCATTTTCATCGGGATCATCCGGGTGCCTGGTCGCTGCTGGTGGTGCTGATCGTGGTGGCGGCGACGGAGATGATCAGCCGGGCACTGGTCGGACACGATCCCGAGCGCGCCCTGCGGGCGCTCACCCGCGTCTACCGGGCCGAGCTGCTGGTGCTCTCGCCGGTGATCACGATTCTTACTCCCCTGGTTCCCGCCGTCTCCCTGGACCGCGACCGCCGGGACGAAGGAGAGGACTCCGAGTCGGCCACGGACGAGGAGATCGAGGCGTTCATCGACGTCGGCACCCGCGAGGGCATCCTGGAGCCCGAGCAGGGAGAGATGCTGTGGAGCATCATGGACTTCCGAGACACCGCGGTGCGCAGCGTGATGACGCCGCGCATCGACATGATCTGCGCCCCGGTCGACTGCACCGTCGACACGCTGGCCGAGCGCTTCGTGGAGTCGGGGCACTCGCGCATCCCTCTCTACGACGACTCGATCGACAACATCGTGGGCATTCTGCACATCCGCGACGTGCTGCGCGCCTCGCGGCTGCCGGAGCCGCCCCTGGTGCGGGACCTGATCAAGCCGCCGCTCTTCATCCCCGAGACCAAGCCGCTGGGCGAGCTGTTGAAGGAGCTTCAGGCACGTTTTCAGCAGGTGGCGATCGTGGTGGACGAGTACGGCGGCACGGCCGGCCTCGTGACCGTGGAGGACCTGATCGAGGAGATCGTCGGCGAGATCATGGACGAGCACGAGGCCCTCGTGGCCGAGCTGGAGCCGCTGGAGAACGGCGCCTACCGGCTCGACGGCCGGGCCCACATCGAGCTCCTCGACGAGCTGTTCAAGGTCGACATCGAGGATCCGGAGTACGAGACCGTGGCAGGGCTGATCTTCAGCTCGCTCGGGCGCGTGCCGCTGGTGGGGGAGAGCGTGGACGAATTCGGTCTTCGTTTCACCGTGGAGGCGGTGGCGGACCGCCGTATTCAGACCGTGCTGGTCGAGAGGATTCCGGCCGAGCAAGAGGCAACCCGCGAGGAGACGAGCGCGTAATGGCAAAAGCTGGAACCGTTACTTTCGTAGGGCGTCCGAACGCGGGCAAGTCGACCCTGATGAACCGACTCCTGGGCGAGAAGCTGGCCATCGTCTCGGACAAGCCCCAGACCACCCGCCACCGCATCGTGGGCATCCTCAGCGAGGAGCAGGGGCAGATGGTCATCCAGGACACGCCCGGTGTCCACAAGCCGCTGCACCGGCTGAACCGGCAGATGGTGCGCTACGCCATGGACGCCATGAACGACGTGGATGTCCTCTGTCTGCTGGTGGACGTCTCCGAGCGCACCGGCTCGGGGGACGCCTACATGCTGGACCTGGTGGGCAAGGCCGAGGGTCCGCGCGTCCTGATCCTCAACAAGGTGGACCGGGTGAAGAAGCCGGACCTCCTCCCGCGCATCGCGCACTACGCCGAGAGCGGCCTGTTCGAGGAGATCGTACCGGTGAGCGCCAGGTCGGGCGAGAACTGCGACCGTCTGCTGGAAGTCCTCTGGAAGATGCTGCCCGAGGGCGAGCCGATCTACGATCCGGAGCTGCTGACCATCCATCCCGAGCGCTTCCTGGTGGGGGAGCGCATCCGCGAGAAGGTCCTGGAGCTGACCACCGAGGAGCTGCCTTTCTCGACCGCCGTGGTCATCGAGCGCTGGGAGGAGGACGAGAAGACGGGCTTCCTCAGCCTCTACGCCACGATCCTGGTGGAGAGGGAAGGCCAGAAGAAGATCGTCGTGGGCCACGGGGGCCAGATGATCAAGGCCATCGGCACCGCCGCGCGTCTCGACCTCGAGGAGTACCTGGAGCGCAAGCTCTACCTGGAGCTTTTCGTCCGCGTCGAGACCGGCTGGAGGGAGGACCGCTCGATCCTCGCCACGCTGGACCGGGACGTGGATGTGGACACCGAGTAGAGAAGGCCGGCAGGCTCGTTTTACCCCCTGAACACCCAGTTTCTCCTTCGACTCGCAGCGGCCAGGCCGCGAGTCGCAGCGGCGGGAGCTCCGTTTGCAGCGACTCGCAGCCGATTCGCAGCGGATGGGGCCCCACTCGCAGCGGATGGAGCTCGACTCGCAGCGGATGGAGCTCCATTCACAGCGGCCGACCCGTGCGCCGCTGCGAGTGGAGCCCGAGTCGCAGCGGCAGGAGCGTCATTGGCAGCGGCTGGAGACCAATCCGCTGCCAATG
>JANOCF010000098.1:0-6840 GCA_031412055.1 Holophagales bacterium
GATTGTCGTCGGTGCCGGGCGGTTCGGACAGCGAGCTCGAGCTGCGTGAGCGGAACTTCTTCGGGCTCCGCAACACGATCCAGGCGTTCAATGCCGGCCGTATCGGCGACACGCTCGAGAACACGTCCGGCTACATCCAGGCGGGAATCGCGGACGACGATCTGTGGGAAAGGGTGGAGCTTGAGCCGGCTTCCGAAGATGGCACGGTGCCGGCCGAGATCAGTGACGAGTCGAAGCGGTACTTCTTCGAAGGCGAATTCGATATCCCCCGGGTCGGGACCGAGTGGTTCCGGATCAACCTGCGCTTCTTCGCCAGCGTGCCGCGCAGCGGCGACGGCCCCTCCGATCTGCGGATCAGTGCCCTCGCGAGCATCGATCCTCGGCGCTGGTTCCCGGGCTTCGCGCAGGGGAACTGAGACCGGAGGGCGCGCCGAGGTTCGCGGCGTGCCCTCTCGTGCCTGCGCGGTACTTCGGCACGTCCGAGCAGTTCTGGCTCAACCTGCAGGCTCACTACGACCTGGAGATGGAGAAGGATCGGCTGGGGGATCGCCTCAGCCGAGAAGTAGCCGTTCTCGCCCGGACCGCTTAATCCGGCGTCAGATGCCCTGAATCCGAGTCCCCCATCTCCACCTTCCCATCCGGGAAGTACTCCTTCCAGCGCCGGGTGACCGTGGCGGCGGTCTCCTCGTCGCAGAAGAGCTCCTTCGGGAAGCCGGGCTTCAGACGGGCGTCGATCAGGATCGGCGGCTTGTAGGAGAGGTGGTGCCGCACGGCCTCGACGGACGCGGCATGGAGGTCGGCCGCGGGCTCGAAGCGGGTGAAGGTGGTCCAGAGGAAGTTCATCGCGCTCGCTGCGGCGCGGCGGGGCTCGTCCGTCAGCACCAGCAGCGGCCAGTCCGCGAAGGCGGAGTGCCGGACCAGCCGGGCCGCGGCTCCGGGCTCGTCCGCGTAGGACGGACCTCCTACCACCAGGCAGCCGGGACAGAAGACCCGCACGTCCGTCACGCCTTGAGGGACCTCGGAGGCCGAAAACTCGCGGGGCAGATCCCGCACCGGATCGCCCAGGCCGAGCCAGATCCCCTTGGAACCCTCGTTCACGGTCGGGCCGGTGTAGTCCAGCGTATCCATGGAGAGGTTCGAGAAGACGTAGAGGTCGGTCTCGGGATGCGTGCGCTCCAGAATGTGGGCGAGCGTCGCGGGGAAGTCCTTGAGGTCCACGGGACGGTCCGTGACCAGGAGGAACTTGGTCAGTGAGAGCTGGCCCTCGCCCAGGATGCGGAAAGCCGACGCCATCGCCTCCCGCTTGTAGCGCTCCCGCACCACGGCTCCGGCCAGCGAGTGATAGCCCGTCTCGCCATACGACCAGAGCGCCTGGACTCCCGGCATGACCAGCGGGAACAGAGGCGAGAGCAGCTCCTGCAAGAGGTCGCCGATGAAGAAGTCCTCCTGCCGCGGCTTGCCCACCACCGTCGCGGGAAAGATGGCGTCCTTGCGCCGGGCCAGCCAGTCCACGTGGAAGACCGGGTAGTCGTGCTGCAGCGAGTAGTAGCCGTAGTGGTCCCCGAAGGGACCCTCGGGACGGCGCTCCCGCGGGCTGACGCGCCCGATCAGGGCCAGCTCGGCATTGGCGATCAGCGGGTGCCGGCCCTTGGGCGGAGGATCGATCCGAGGCAGGCGCTGGCCCGCGATCAGGGAGGCCAGCATCAGCTCGGGGACGTTCTCCGGCAGCGGCGCGATGGCGGCCAGGATCAGCGCGGGCGGGCCGCCGAGAAACACGGTCACCGGCAGGTCCTCCCCGCGCGCCTCGGCCACGCCATAGTGGAAGCCGCCGCCCTTGCCGATCTGCCAGTGCATGCCCGTGGTCCGGGCGTCGTGCACGTGGAGGCGGTACATCCCGAGGTTGTGCCCCTTGCCGTCCGGGTGCTCGGTGTAGACCAGCGGCAGCGTGACGAACGGGCCGCCGTCCTCGGGCCAGGTGGTGAGCACGGGCAGGCGGTCCAGCCGGACGTCGTCCGTCACGATCTCCGTGACCGGGCCGGAGCGGCGGCGGGAGAGACCGATCTTCAGCGCCTCTCCGGCCATGTCGCGAGCGCCCCAGAGCTTGCCCGGCGTGGGCGGCAGCAGCTCCTCCGCGAGATGGACGAGCCTCTGGATCAGCCGCAGGGGACGGGCTCCAAAAGCGATCTCGGCCCGCCGCAGGGTGCCGAACAGGTTGGTGGCCAGGGGGATCTCGGCGCCCTTCACATTGGTGAAGAGCAGGGCCGGTCCGCCGGCGGCGATCACCCGGCGGTGAATCTCCGCCGCCTCTAGCCGGGCATCGACCGGGGCCTCGATTACGGCGAGATCGCCCTCGCGGCGCAGGCGGTCGAGGAAGGCGCGGAGATCGGGGAAGGTCGGCTCGTTGCGCTCAGACATGGCGGGCAGAGTCTATCCCCACTGGGAGCGCCGACGTTCCCAGTCGCGAGGACGCCGACGTTCCCAGTGCCCCTGCCGGGGCTGGCTGCGCTTAAACTAACGCCGCAGCCCCAAGGAGAGATCATGGCCCAGCCCCAGCCAACCCCGCGCATCCCCATCGAGCCTGAGGCTCCGCCGAGCCGCCGTCGCCACACCGTTCGCCGGATCCTCCTGATCACCCTGGGCCTGCTCACGCTGTTCGTGGCGGCGGCCGTCCTCTGGTTGCACAGCCAGCTCCGGGCCAGTCTTCCTCTGGACGAAGGCGAGCACAACCTGCCCGGGCTGGCCGCCGAGGTGACGGTCGAGCGGGACGGCCTCGGCGTGCCCACGATCCGCGCCGCCAACCGGCTTGACGCCGCACGCGCCCTCGGGTTTCTCCACGCCCAGGAGCGCTTCTTCCAGATGGATCTGATGCGGCGGAAGGCGGCCGGTGAGCTCGCGGAGGTCTTCGGGGCGCTGGCCGTGGACGTGGACAAGGAGATCCGGGTCCATCGCCTCCGGGACGTGGCCCGCCGGACCCTCGCGTCGGCCACACCGCGGGACAGGGCGATCCTGACCGCCTACTCAGACGGTGTGAACGCCGGACTGGCCGCCCTCGGAGCGCACCCGTTCGAGTACCTCCTGCTGCGCCAGGATCCCGCGCAGTGGAAGCCCGAGGACTCCGTGCTCGTCCCCCTGGCCATGTTCATCGAGCTGCACGATCCGACCGGCGTGCGCGAGCTGTCCCTGGGCGCGATCCACGACCTCCTGCCGCGCCCCGTGGCCGACTTCCTCACTCCTCCCGGAACCGAGTGGGACGCGCCCCTGGTCGGCGAGCCCATGACGACCCCGGCCGTGCCGGGTCCCGGCGTCTTCGACCTGCGCAAGCAGAAGGTGGACGCGAAGGCTCTCCCGTGGGACGTCGTGGGCGAACCCCGCCAGCCGAGAGGCAGCAACAACTGGGCGGTGGCCGGCACCCGCACCGCGGACGGCCGCGCCTGGCTCGCCAACGACATGCACCTGGGCATCGCCGTGCCCAACACCTGGTACCGCGCCTCCATGGTCCTGCCGGCCGGGCGGATCACCGGCGTGACTCTGCCGGGCGTTCCCGTGTTCGCGGTGGGCAGCACCGGCCGCGTGGCGTGGGGGTTCACCAACAGCTACATCGACTGGCACGACCTGGTCATCGTCGAGACCGAACCCAGCGAACCCAGCGATCCCCGCGATCCCGATATCTACCGCACCCCGCAAGGGCCGCGCCGGTTCGAGCGCCACCGCGAGACCATCCGGGTCAAGGGCGGCGAGGACGTGACCCTGGACGTCCGCGGCACCGTCTGGGGTCCGGTCCTCTTCGATCGCGACCATGCCGGCCGTCCCCTCGCCTTCGCCTGGACGGCTACCCGCCCAGGCGCGGTCAACGTCGAGATCGTCGACCTGGAGACGGCGAAAAACGTCGACGAGGCCGTCGCGATCGCCCACCGGTCCGGCCTGCCGCCGCAGAACTTCGTGGTCGCCGACGCGGATGGCCGGATCGGCTGGACCATCATCGGCAGGATCCCGAAGCGGTTCGGCTTCGACGGCGAGGTCCCCACCTCCTGGGCGGACGGCAGCCGCGGCTGGGACGGCTGGCTCGCTCCCGGAGAGGTGCCCAAGGTCGTCGATCCCGCCTCGGGCCAGGTCTGGACCGCCAACACCAGGGTGGTCGAAGGACCCGAGCTGGCCCGGATCGGCGACAGCGGCACCTGGCTCGGCGCCCGCGCCCGACAGATCCGCGACGACCTCCTCGCGCTCGACAAGATCCGGCCCGAGGACCTGCTCGGCGTCCAGCTCGACGACCGCGCCCTTTTCCTGGGACGCTGGCGCAAGCTTCTCCTCGACACCCTCGCGGCTAAAGATGACGGCCATCCTCGCCGCAAGGAGATGCGCGAGCTGGTCGAGCGGAGCTGGACCGGCCGGGCGTCGGTCGACTCCGTGGGCTACCGGCTGGTCAAGGAGTTTCGGGGCGAGGTCCGGAACCGGACCTTCGAGCCCATCGTGGCCCGCTGCGCGGCGGCGGACGAGCGCTTCGACCTGGGAGAGCTGCGCCAGATCGAGGGTCCGCTCTGGCGGCTGGTCACCGAGCGTCCGGCCCACCTGCTCGATCCGAAGCACCGGAGCTGGGACGACCTGCTCCTGTCCGCGGCCGACGCGGTCCTGGCCACTTACAAAGGACAGTCCCTGGCCGAGAGGACCTGGGGGGAGCGCAACACGACCCGCATCCGCCACCCGCTCTCGGGCGCCCTGCCCGGCTTCGCTGCCCGCTGGCTGAACATGGACCCGCGCCAGCTCCCCGGCGACTCCGACATGCCGCGCTTCCAGGGTCCGGCCTTCGGCTCCTCGGAGAGGATCGTGGTCTCGCCGGGCAAGGAAGAGGCCGGCTACTTCCACATGCCTGCGGGACAGAGCGGCCATCCGCTCTCGCCGCACTACCGGGACGGGCACCAGGCCTGGGAAGAGGGCCAGCCGACGCCGTTCCTGCCGGGGAAGACCGTGCACACATTGCGGCTCGTGCCCTGACGAGATCCTGCCTCGCAGCCCGTCCGCGGGAGACGCGTACACGTTGGGGAAGAGCTCCCCAACGTGGTGAAACCGCGCAATCCCAGGGAATGGCCTCGTCCGCGCGCGTTCCGGCCCGAAACGTCAGGGAATTCCTCCATTCCCTTTGCGTACGCCGCGCAACGCGTGGGAATGAGGTCATTCCCATGGGAAATCGTCTCGAAATCCTGCGTTGCGCCGCGCAACGGCGGGAAATGGCCTCATTCCCTGTGGCTGCGGCTCGTGCGCGGTTGGGACGTCCCGTTTCCGGAGGCTGCGTGCCGCACGCCTTCGCCCTGATCGAGGCCGGTTCCCATCTTCGGAATCCCTGGAAACGGAACCTTCCCTCCAGCCGCGCAGACACTGCATCGGCGCCTGGAGGGGTATCCGCGCTTCTTTCACCCTTCCGGCCGCCGGGTTCTCGTTTCCGCGGTGTGCGGCCGTCCGGGTGTTCTGCTCCCGAAGTGCGCATACAGTAGAGTGGGTGCATTTGAATGTCGATATCTCTGTTGACGAACTCTCTACCAAGTGGCAGACTACCGCATAGAAAAGGAGGCAAGATGCCGATCGACCGTGAGTTTCAGGACCACCGGCGCAAAGCGATCCTCGAGATCCTCGCCGAGCGCCCGATGAGGAAGCAGATCGAGATTGTGCGTGCGTTGCGCAAGCTGGGCTTCAAGATGACGCAGTCGAGCATCAGCCGCGATCTCAAGGCGATGGGGATTGTGAGAGCCCAGGGCGTGTACCGCGCGCCCGACCCGAAGGGTGACGAGACCTCGCTCGGGAAGATCGAGGAGCACATCCGGCGGGTGGGTGCCGCCGGCCCCTACATGCTGGTGATCGAGACGAGCCCGGGGATGGCCAAGGCCGTGGTGCTGTCGCTCAAGAGCGCCGCCTGGTCGGAGATCCGGGGGATGGTCTCCGAGGACGACACGATCTTCGTGGCCACGGAGAACGTCTACGACAGCCGGCTTCTGATGCAGAGGATGAAGAGGATCATCACGACGTGAGAGGCAGGGACGGCGCCTCCGTGATGGCCGCCGTCCCTATCGCCGTCCTCAGGGCTTCACGGTAAGAGTCACGTCCTTGAATCCGGTGAAGCCGTCATCGTCCGTGGCGATCAGGCGGAACTTGTAGGTTCCCGCGGTCGCCGCCGGAGACGCGGAGAGCGTGCGCGAAGGCGACGGGGCGACGGGGGAGAGATTGTCGGCCACCGTCGGCCACGGGTCGCCGTTCACCGTCACGTTGATCCACGAGAACTTCGCGATCGTGCCGTCGGCGTCCGTCGCCGAGCCGGTGAAGGTGGCGCTGTCCGTCGGCAGCGTCACGCTCTGGTTGGCGCTCGTCGCGACGACCGGCGCCGAGTGCGTGGGCGGATCGGCCTTGTCGCTGGCTCGCTGGGCGAACAGCCAGTCATAGGTCCGGGAGTCCGCGTACGCCGTGTCCCACGTGTTGCCGCTGTGGGTCCCGCCCACGACGAGGCGCAGAAGCATCTTCGGGTATTGACAATTGACTTGGACCCAGGTGCGGATTGTCGCTCTACCCTGCCGGAGGCAGCGGGTTGGGCGTCGTGTTCTCGGGGATCTTAAGGCCGAGGTAGGTGCCTGCGCTGATCCCCATGAGTGTGAGCAGCGTGGTGTTGAACTCGGGCATGGCCAGGTCGCGGTAGACGTGGCTGCCGAAGATGATCCCCAGGACCAAGGTCCAGGCCAGGTTCTGGAAGCGGTGGAAGTTGACGCCGTTGCTGTCGCTCAGGACGTCCAGCCGAAAACCCTCTGACTGGTTGGTGACCTTCCGGTACCTGGAGAGCGTCTCGCCGCGCAGCGCTTCGGT
>JANOCF010000099.1:0-2432 GCA_031412055.1 Holophagales bacterium
CTTCGCGAATCGCGTCCGCCGCGGCCCCATCGGGCTCGTGGGCGCTTCGGGCACCGGCCTCCAGGCTGTCATGAGCCAGATCCACGCTCTCGGCTCCGGAATCTCGCAGGCGATCGGCACCGGTGGCCGCGACTTGAGCGCGGAAGTCGGCGGGATCACGGCCGCGCAGGGGCTCGACCTGCTGCGCCGGGACCCGGAGACGCGCGTCATCGTCCTCATTGCCAAGCCGCCCGCGCCGGAGGTCTCGACCCGCTTGCTCGCCCTCGCCCGGTCCGCCGGCAAGCCGGTCGTGGTGTACTTTCTCGGAGCGCCGCTTGCGAGGCTGAGGCTTGGAAACCTTTTTTTCGCTTCGAACCTGAGCGAGGCGGCCCAGATGGCCGTGGCGCTGGAGAAAGACTGGGCACCGACAGCTGCGGAGCCGGTCTCCGGATTCGTGCGCGGCCTCTTCTCTGGCGGAACCCTCGCGTACGAAGCCCTGCTCGGGCTCTCGCCGGTTCTCTCGCCGCTCTGGTCGAACCTCGGTGCGCGGCGGCTGCCTGATTCCTCGAGAAGCCAGGATCACGCGATTCTGGATCTCGGAGCCGATGAGTTCACGGTGGGCCGCCTGCACCCGATGATCGATCAGGATCTTCGGCTCCGGCGGCTGCGGCAGGAGGCGGCCGATCCCGAGGTGGGATTGATCCTGCTGGACATCGTCCTCGGCGAAGGGGCTCACGCTGACCCGGCCGGAGAGGTGGCCCCTGTGATCTCCCAGGTTCGCAAGGATCTGGAAATTGTCGTGATCGTGATCGGAACCGAGGACGATCCCCAGGGTCTGGCGGTCCAGGTGGAGACACTGCAAGCAGCCGGCGCGCGGGTCTTCCGCACGGTCACGGACGCGATGGAGTGGATCTCTCTGCGGCTGGCTACCACCGAGCCTGAGGGCGTGCCCGCACCGCTGGAGACCCTCCAGGATTCCCTGGCGGCGGTCAACATTGGTCTGGAGTCGTTCCACGCCAGTCTCGTCACGCAGGGCGCCTCATCCGTGCACGTGGATTGGCAGCCCCCGGCGGGCGGCAACGAGAGGCTGGCCGGCATCCTGGCGAGGATGAAGACATGATCGGTGTCAGGCCCATCCAGCCAGGACGAGCGGGATCACCGTGCCTGCCGGCTCGCATTTTCGCTTGGATCGTCTCCCATCACCTGGATGGCGGCGCGAGTAAGGAAGCCGGAGCGACTCTCGCCGTGTCGCTTTGCATAGTCGTCGATACGCCGGAGCAGGCGGGCGGGGACCGTGACGTTGATCTTCTCGGCGCGGCCGAGGTACTTCTCCACGTCGACCTCAATGATCACCCAGACAGCCCCTGCCAGATCCGGATCAGCCTGATGCCGCGAGAGAGGTTGAGGGGCAGGGATGTCCAAGCCCTTCTCCGCGAGCAGCTCGCAATGAGCATCGATGGCCTCCCGGGCCATCTCGACTGCCTCGTCGAAGGAATCACCGGCGGAGAAGCAACCCGGCAGATCAGGAACCGTGACGCCGTATTTGACTCCGTCGTCAGTGTGCAAGGCCAGAGCGAAGCGCATGAATCACCTCCAGGACCAGCCAGCCTGCCGATAGATGCTGCGCAGGGTCGGCAGGGGTATGTCTTTGCGCGGATGGGGGACCGTTACGATCCCCGGCTTATCGGGATGAGAGAACTGGTGGTGCGAGCCCTTTATACGCTCGAGCTGCCAGCCGTCGCCCCTCAGCTTCTTGATGACTTCCGCGCTCTTCACGGTGGTTATTATAACCCCTGTAGCCTTAATGCGTGCGGGGTTATTCGGGGGCTGGCGAGCTAAGACCGGGGCATGCAGATGCACATCAACATCGAAAGCGCCAACCGCACCGCCGTCGAGCGCATGACGTCCGCCCGGCCAATGCTCACCGGCCTCGGCCTGGCGCGCGACGTGGTGCCCGGCATGCGGGAGAACCTGCTGCTGCACGCCGGACCGCCGATCGAGTGGGAGCGCATGTCCGGGCCGCTGCGCGGTGCGGTCATCGGCGCGCTGATCTATGAGGGGCTGGCACGGGACGAGGCCGGGGCCGTGGCTCTCGTCGAGCGTGGCGAGGTGGACTTCGAGCCCTGTCATCATCACTCGTGCGTCGGCCCCATGGCCGGTGTGACCTCGTCCTCAATGCAGGTCTATGTCGTGGAGGACTCGACCCACGGCGGGCGCTCCTTCTCGAACCTCAACGAGGGCTATGGCAAGGTTTTGCGCTACGGCGCCTTCAGCGATGAGGTGATCGCGAAGCTGCGCTGGATGAACGGGGCCATGGCAGGGGCGCTCTCCGAAGCCCTCTTCCGCCTCGGGGGGATCGACCTGCGGACGCTCCTGGCGGAAGCGCTGCACATGGGCGACGAGGGGCACAACCGCAACAAGGCCGGCTCGCTGCTGTTTCTCAAGCAGCTCGC
>JANOCF010000100.1:0-2389 GCA_031412055.1 Holophagales bacterium
GAGTAGGACCTGCCTGTTACGGCTTCAGGCCGAGAACCCGGGCGTCGAGGACGTCCAGGATCCCGGGGTCCGCGGCCATGTCGAACTTGCGGGCGAAGTCGAAGCGGCCTGCCGTGATCCGCGGCAGGTCGTTTTCGTTCAGGGTGCGGGGACGGCCGTCCCGGCTCTCTGCGAAGTCCACGTAGCGGCGGTTGTCCGGGACCAGGTCGAACCGGCCGCTGTTGACGAGCACGCTGGGCACCAGCGCCTCGCAGGGGGCGATCGTGCGGCTGAACCACCGGACGAGCCGGTCGTCCGAGCGCAGCGCCTCCCAGAGATACTCGACGCAGGGGCGGGAGAGCGTCCACCACTGCCAGCCCGCGTAGCACCGGATTGAGCCGTCTTCGAACGGCGTGTGCCGGGGCTGCCAGCCCACGAAGGGGCCGTAGTGGAGATGGAACCGCAGGGGCGAGATCTTGCCCAGGAAGCGGAGCGCCTTCAGGGGTCCCAGGGTCCAATCGGGCAGGCGACGGTACTGGGCATGGTACCGGGTCCGCCCCTGCCGGGGCTTCCAGGGGCCGCCGGGCTCGTCGATGTCCCAGAAGGCCAGGAACCCGTCGTGCTTGGTGGCGGCGAGCGAGGCCTCGATATCCGCGATGGGCCGCACCGGGTAGTCCTGCGCCGAGAGGTAGACCAGCCAGTCGAAGTCCCACCGCGGCCGCCCGCCCTTCCCGCCCAGAAGCTCCTTCAGCCCCGCAAACAGGGGCGACAGGACAGAGATCTCGCCCCGCTCCACCCTCTCCTTCCGGACCAGGACCTCGACGCCCGGCCACTTCCGGAACGGCTCGGGATCGAGCGCGACCTGCCTGCCGTCGTGCACCACGAGCACCTGCGCTCCGGGTGACGAGCGCTTGACCGTGCTCACCAGCCGCAGGACCTGGGCCGGGTTGGCGTGGCTCTGGATCAGGTAGCAGCAGGTCATGGGAAGACTTCCATTCTACCCCCTTGACAGACCAGAACGTCGTCAGCTAACTTAACGCTGTTCAGTGAACGGTGTTAAGTAAAGGAGCGGCGTTTTGGGAACCAAGGAGCGGAGAGAGCGGGAGAAGGAGGAGATCCGGGGCAAGATCCTCGACGCGGCGCGCGAGCTCTTCGTCCAGGAGGGGTACGACGCGGTCAGCATGCGGAAGATCGCGGAGAAGATCGAGTACTCCCCCACGGCCATCTACCTGCACTTCAAGGACAAGCGGTCGGTCCTGATCGCGCTCTGCGACGAGGACTTCCTGCGCCTGGCGCGGGAGCTCCAGAAGATCGGCCGGGTCGAGGACCCGATCGAGCGCATGCGCCAGAGCGGCCGGGCCTACATCCGGTTCGGCCTGGACCACCCCAACCACTACCGCTGGATGTTCATGACCCCGCACCCGGACCACGGGCCGGACGAGTCGGACATCCGGGTGGGCAACCCCGAGGAGGACGCCTGGGCGTTCCTCCGGGGGACGGTGGCCGAGGCCATCGAAGCCGGCCTGCTCCGCCCCGAGCTCACCGACCCGGACCTCGTCGCCCAGGCGGTCTGGGGCTCGGTGCACGGCGTGGTCTCGCTCACGATCGCCAAGTGCAACGACGACTGGGTGGACTGGCGCCCCGCGGACGAGGTCGCCGAGCTGCTCATGGAAGCCACCCTCCGCGGCCTGCTGAAAGAAAAGGAAGAGGTGTGACGTGGGTGTCGATCTCGCGCTCAAGAACCTGTTGCACGACAAGCTGCGCTTCCTCATCACCGTCTCGGGTGTGGCCTTCGCGGTGACGCTCGTGTTCGTCCAGGTGGGGCTCTTCATGGGCCTGCTGGACAACGCTTCGATCACCATCCGGCATCTGAACGCCGATCTCTGGGTGACGTCCAAGAACACGCCCAACATCGACTTCGCCCAGACCTTCCCCGAGACCGTGGTGCAGAGGGTGCGCTCCATCCCGGGCGTCCAGAGAGCCGACAACCTGATCGTCTGGTTCATGACCATGTCGCTCCCCTCCGGCGCCAAGGAGGGGACGCTGGTCTACGCCCTGGAGGACTTCGAGCGCTGGAGCTTCCCCTGGAACGTGGTCGAGGGCGATCTCACCGATCTCCGGCGCGGCAACTACCTGTTCCTCGACGGATCGGCCGAGAAGCGCTTCGGGAAGTTCCACGTCGGCGAGTACCGGGAGATGATCGGCCGGCGCCTCAAGATCATCGGCCGCACAGAGGACGCGCTGTCGTTCAGCACGACTCCGATCGTGTTCCTCGACTACCGGCGCGCCCAGGGGATGTCGCCCGACGAGCTGGCGGGCAACACGACGTACATCGTGGTCAAGCTCGCTCCGGGTGCCGACGTCGAGGCGGTCCGCCGCGAGATCGAGAGCCGCCTCCCCCACAACGACG
>JANOCF010000101.1:0-4153 GCA_031412055.1 Holophagales bacterium
CAGGGCCGCCGATTCGCCGGCGGGTACCCAGAACCGGTCTCCCGCGCAACTTGTAGGCATTCGCTCCTTGATCCCGTCAACTGCCAAAGGGGACAGCTAGAATTCTATCCCGGGATGCCGCCTCGACTCCAGGGAGGACGACTTCCTCCCGTCGAGCGGACACTTTCGGCGTACAACGGATTGTGGTGAGCGGCTGAGCCGAAGTCAGCGCCTATGCGCTGGAGCCCTGTACATCATGGCGTGCAGCAGGTTGTCCACGGCGGGCTGGAGCTGATCCACGAGCACCGCCGAGATCGTGGTCCGGATCTCGGTCGTCTCGTCGGGCTCCATCTTCCCGTCCAGCATTTCATCCTCGTCGGGCGAGCGTGGGAGCTGGTCCGCCACGCTCTGCAGCAGGCGTTCGACTCTCCGCAGACCGAGCACCGCCTTGAGGAGCTGTCCGCCCGCCGGGTTGCCCACGGCTGCGAGCAGGCCGCGAAGGAGAGGATCGAAGCCGTCGGTAAGGATGCAGTGCAGATCGGTTGCGTCCTCCTCCTTCAGGCTGTCGGCCAGGCCCTCCACCAGGAAGCGATACCGGATCAATTCCTTCGCGATGTCTCGGAGCTGTTCTCGTGCGTTGGCTGGCTCGGGCATGGCGCAAGGCTAAGGCCGATCTGCTCCGGATCTGGCGGCGGGAGGGAAGATACCGACTTATGGTGCTTTCCCGCTGGATTTTTCGTGCAGACGGGAGGAGATTGAGGCTCGATGTCCCGAAAGCCGTGCCGGAAGCACTCTCTTCATTTGGACAAACACTTGAAGAGGAGACCGCATGCCGCGCAAGATCCCGTCCCGTTTTGGTCTCGCCCTGACGAACCTGCTCAAGGGGCGGGGCTGGACGGCGAAGGAGCTGGCCACGGCGGCAGGTGTGTCCCCGAGCACGATCTCGGCCTATGAGACGGGCGACCTTGCTCTCAGCCGGGAGCGGCTGGAGGCGCTGGCCGGCTTGATGCGACAGGGGCCGGAGGAGGTGGAGCGGGCCGTGTTCGCCGCGTCCCTGGTGCTCCCCATCCCCGCGGAATCCTGGACGCCGGTCGATCCTACCCCCGAGCAGCTCCGCGTCATCGAGCGGGCCGCGGCCATGGCGGGCGGGGATGCGTGGGACCTGATCCGGGAAACCCTGATCCGCGAGGTGCGGGAGGGGAACGCCAGGCCGGCCCTGGAGGAAGGCAGGGAGCTTGCGAAGCAGCTCCGGCGCTATTCCGAAGCCGATCAGAGGGACCTGATCGAGGGGGCGCCGGACTTCCAGAAGTGGGCTCTCGCGGTAGCTCTTTGCGCTGAGAGCGAGAGAGCGGCGGCGGATAGTCCGGAAAAGGCCCTGAAGCTGGCGGTACTGGCGCTCTTCGTTGCCGGGCATGTCCCCGGCACGGACGCCTGGCGCTCGCGGCTCCAGGGCTACTGCACCGGGTTCATCGGAAACGCGCAGCGGGTCGGGAACGAGCTGCGTGCGGCCGATGCAACCTTTGCCTGCGCCTGGCGTCTCTGGCGGGCCGGAGAGGACGAGGCCGGCCTGCTCTCGGAGGCGTACCTGCTGGACCTGGAAGCGTCGTTGCGCCGAGCCCAACGCTTTTTCCCTCAGGCGCTGCAGCTCCACGATGACGCTTTGAGCGTAGCCCGGTCAGAGGAGGTTGGTTCCATCCTGCTGAACCAGTCTGCCACGATGGAGCAGAAAGGGGACTATGAGGCGTCCATTGAGGCGCTCGACCGTGCAGCGCAAGTAATCGATGGCGAGCGTCAGCCGCGGCTTCGCTGTGTCCTGCGGTTCAATCAGGCCGCCAACCTCTGTCGCCTGGGCCGAGCGAAAGAGGCGGCGCTGATCGTGCCCGAGGTGAGGAGGCTAGCCGAGCGTCTGCGTAACGACCTCGACTTGGTGCGAACCGTCTGGCTGGAGGCGAACGTCGCCGCCGGGCTCTCGCAGCGGGAGGTGGCTCTTTCCAAGCTGGAGCAAGTCCGGCGCGATTTCGAGGAACGCCAACTCCCTTATGACTATGCTCTTGTGAGTCTGGACGTGGCGATGCTCTACCGCGAGGAAGGGCGATTTCCAGAGATCAAAAGTCTGGCCGGAGAGATCTTAAAGATCTTCAATTCACAGGGAGTCCACCGTGAAGCCATTGCGGCCGTGATTCTCTTTCAGGATGCCGCCGAGAAAGAGCAGGTCACCGCTGAACTGGTGCGGCGCCTCCGGGACTATCTTTGCGATGTCCAAAAGAATCCGCAGCTCCGCTTCGAGGTATGAGGGGGGCTCTGGGATATCCGCCCCCTTCGATTCTGTTCCCGCTCAGCTCTCGGGTCGGCAACCGCCGTGAGGATCGAGAATACAGCCCTCATCGGAACTCGGCGCCAGCGACTCGCTTTGACCGCCTGTGCAGCCGCCATTAGGATCAGCGATGCAGCCGGCATCGATGAACTCGGTATCTGCGCAGCGGCCATTGGGATCGATGATGCAGCCCGCATCGGTTCCGGACGACGTGCAGCCTCCATGAGGGTCGATCTTGCAGCCTGTCTGCGCCCAAAGGACAGTCAGGGAGGTCCACACTCGCGATAGGAGATCGTCCTGGCGAGCAGCCTCTCGGGATGGACTCGGCGCTCCCCAGGCTAAGGGAGTGGAAAGGGCTACGGCAACAAGGACGACGGGCAGCATACGGGCGAGATAGCGGCGGGACATGCTGACTCCTCTCGGGCGAGGCCACTCCAGGTCGGCCGCCGTTGGCCGCGCGGGCACCTCCCCAAGATACATGGTGCCCCGAACCGGGGGAATTAATCCATCCAGGAGTCATCAAGTGTGACTCGGGAGATCAGGAGGGTTGCATGAGAGACGACGACGAAGCCGGCAGCGACGATCTTGGCGAGCTGATCCGCCTGATTCGCTGGGCGAGAGGCTGGTCCCAGGCGAAGCTCGCCAGGCGGACGGGGATCGACAGGGGGCAGATCAACCGCTACGAGTCGGGGAAGGACAAACCCAGGCCCGCAACGTTTCACGCTTCGACTCGTCGGATTCCTCCGCTGGTGCCTTCGGCTCATCCAAAAGGCTCTCGTCCTCGGTGCCGGGGTGCAGGAGCCGCCGCAGGAAGCGGCAGGGGCTCGGGCCGAGACGCGAAACGCGGTCTGGATCGCCGTGGACCGGACGTTGTCCATGGCTCGGGCGGAGCTGGCGCTCTTACGCAACACTCCGGTCCACCCATCCAAGCCCGCCGACAGAGCAGGACATCCTCCAGGCGGATGCTCTCCTGGAACGGCTGAGGAGCTACCCCGAACCCAAGCAGCGGCTGCTCGTGGAAGGAGCCCAGGCGTATCGCCAATGGCTCCTCTGCCTGCGTGCCTGTGCCGCCAGCGAGAGGACGGCGGCGGATCATCCCGACGAAGCCTTGAAGCTGGCGAAGCTTGCTGTCTTCGTCGCCCGTCACGTCCCGGGCACGGAAGCCTGGCGCTCCCGCCTCCAAGGCTTCTGCACAGGGTTCATTGCCAACGCGCAATGCGTGGGCAAGGACCTGCGGTCGGCCGAGGCCACCTTCACCCGCGCCTGGCGCCTCTGGCGGGACGGAGAGGACGAGGCCGGACTGCTCTCAGAAGCCCACCTGCTCGACTTGGAAGCCTTGCTGCGGCGAGATCAGAAGCTCGCCAAGCTCCGCTTCAAGGCCTGAGAGCGACTTCCGAGGGCGCTCAGCCGTGCGCAACTGGATTTACCCGATCTTCAAGGACTTTTCTCGCACAAAAAAAGTAAATTCGCGCACAGAAATTCTCTCGCAACACCCGCGGAAATAGCTCGCGAAGCCCCACGAATTCTCTCGTGCTGTGCGTAAATTCTCTTTTTTTGTGCGAGAAAAGTGAATTTGCCAAGCTCTCAAGGCAGGATGGCGTAGAACGCCGTCAGGGCCAGGGCGCTCAGCGCCAGCACGATCAGGTTGAGGAAAACGGCCACGCGGGAGACCGCGCGGCTGTCGGGGCGCCTCATCCCGATCAGGCCGAAGAGGAGCCCGAGGGACGCCAGCAGCGGCACCGAGAAGGCGGTCATCATCGGCCGGTAGAAGAAGCCCCGGCCGGAAGGGATGAAGCTCGTCAGGTAGCGCGCTCCAAGGGCCGCGACGAAGAAGACCAGCGACAGGACGTGCCAGGCGTC
>JANOCF010000102.1:0-7490 GCA_031412055.1 Holophagales bacterium
GGAGTCGATGATCAAGCGCGGTTCGGGCGTCAAGGACTCGGGGCACATCCTGCCCGGGCACGGCGGCATCCTGGACCGGATCGACGCCCTGCTGTTCGCCGCCCCGGTGCTTCTCCTGGGTCTCTGGCTGGCCGGGATCGAGGGCGTGCCGGTCCCGCTGGAATAAAGCTCCCCGGGGAATAGCCGGGGAGCGGCGGCCGGTTCGGTATAATCGGCGGTATCGGCCGGCAATCATCCATCAGGCGGGGTCCGCAGAGCGGCGTCGTCGGCAAGAGGCTCGTTTTTCATGACCAATATTCTCATCAACATTCTCGCGTTCGCTTTCGCTCTCGGCGTCATCATCGTCGTGCACGAGGCGGGTCACCTCCTGGTTGCCAAGGCCTTCGGCGTCCGGGTGCACACCTTCTCGGTCGGCTTCGGCCGGAAGATCTGGAGCACCCAGCGCGGCGAGACCGAGTACCGGCTCTCGGCCGTCCCCCTCGGCGGCTACGTGAGGCTGGGCGGCGAGAGCGCCGAAGAGGCGACGGGCGACCCTCGCGAGTTCATGAGCAAGCCGCGCTGGCAGCGGATCCTGGTCTACCTGGCCGGTCCGGCCATGAACGTCATCCTGGCCGTGGCCATCTTCGCCGGCCTGTTCATGATCGGCATCGAAGCGAGCAACCTGCCCTCGGTGCCGCCGGTCATCGGCATCGTCGAGCCCGGCTCGTCCGCGGCCCAGGCCGGCCTGAAGGCGGGCGACGAGATCCTGAAGATCCAGGGCAAGCCGGTCGACGACTGGATGGAGATCCTGGTCGAGCTCTACACCTCGCCAGGCCGCGCGCTCGCACTCGACGTCAAGCGCGAGGACCGCGTCTTCCAGGCCACCGTCACCCCCAAGCGCAACCCGCGCGACGAGACCGGCGACTCGGCCGGCCTCTACCCCGTGTTCCGGCCCCAGATCACCCTGGTCACCCCCGGCAGCCCCGCGGAAGCGGCGGGCTTCCGTACCGGCGACGAGATCCGCAGCGTGGCCGGCCGGCCGATCGGCAACGGGCGCGACTTCGTGCAGGCGATCGAGACGCGGGCGGGCCAGCCCACCGACGTCGAGGTGATGCGCGACGCCAAGCTGCGCGTTCTCACGGTCACCCCGCGCCTGGAAGGCAAGCTGGGCAAGATCGGCGTCGGCATCGGCCTCTTCCAGCGCTACGGCCCGGCGCGGGCGGTGGTGGAGAGCGTCAAGTACAACATCCAGATCGTGCGCGACACGTTCTACATCCTGGGCAAGATCATCAGGCGCGAGACCTCGCCGAAGGGCGCGCTGGCCGGGCCGATCGAGATCGCCGCCCAGAGCGGCGAGGCGGCGCGCACCGGGTTCAAGAACCTCGTCTACATGATGGGTCTCCTGAGCATCAGCATCGCCGTGATGAACCTGCTGCCGATCCCGATCCTGGACGGCGGGCAGATCTCCATCCTCCTGGTCGAGGAGGTGATCCGACGCGATCTCCCTCTGCGCCTGAAGGAGGTCATCAGCCAGGTCGGCTTCGTCATGATCCTGCTGCTGATGTTCGTGGTGATATGGTTCGACCTGATGAAAAACCTCCCGGCCAACCTGATCCCCGGCTCCTAGAGCCCGGAGGGCAGGGGTACGGATTCCAGAGGAGCGACCATGCCCGGCCCGATCTCGATCGGCGACGAAGCGCCGAACTTTGACCTGAGCTCGACGGAGGATGCCCTCCTGATGTTGAAGGACGAGGCCGCGCGGACGGCGGTGCTGGTCTATTTCTTCGCCGATCCCACGGACGAGCGGGTGCTGCGCGACCTCGACTCCCTGAACCGCCGGCGCAACGCCCTGGCCGAGGCGCGGGTCCGCATCCTCGCGGTCTCGCCCGCTACGCTGGACGATCTCAAGAAGCTGCAGAAGGAGCGCAAGCTCCTCTTCCCGCTCCTCCACGACGACCGCAAGTTCTCGGCGGCCTATGGAGTTGTGTCGGCCGAGGAGGGCAGCAAGCCGGTCCCGGCCCTGGTCGTGGTGGATCGCCGCCAGCGCATCCGCTTCCTCGCCAACCCGCTCGCCTCGGCCGAGGACGCGATGCCGCAGGTGGAGAGCGCGCTCAAGGCGATGCCGACGCCGACCCAGGAATACCCGAAGAGCGTGATCAACCGCCTGATCGACAAATGGGTGAACTAGGCCCGGGGTGAGACCCCGCGCTTCTTCCCCTTCTTCTTCCCCAACCCGATCAACCCCCGCAGGACCTCCAGGTCCTTGCGGTGGTATTTCATGTCGTCGCCCGGCTCGGTTTCGATGACCATGGGCGTCGTGCGCAGGCGCGGATCGGTGAGCAGGCGCTCGAACAGGCCGAGCCCGATCTCCCCGTCGCCCAGATGGGCGTGGCGGTCCCGCCGCGATCCGAAAGGCTTGACCGAGTCGTTCAGGTGCATGCAGCCGAGGGCGTCCAGCCCCAGCCGCGCCTCGACCTCGGCCATGTACTCCTCGAAGCCCGCGGGCTCGTGCACCGGGTAGCCCGCCGCGAAGGCGTGGCAGGTGTCCAGGCAGAAGCCCACGCGGTGCGGCTCCGCCACCCGGGCGCGCATGCCTTCCAGGTGCTCCAGCCGCCATCCCAGGCAGGTTCCCTGGCCGGCGGTATTCTCCAGCAGCACGCGGGTCGACACGTCCGGCAGGCTGCCCAGCACCGCGTCGAGCGAGGCCGCCACCTTCTCGATGCCCGCTTCTTCCCCGGCGCCGAGATGGGCTCCGGGATGCACCACCAGCCCCTGCACTCCCAGGCGCGAGCAGCGGGTCAGCTCGTCGGTCAGGGCGTCCAGCGACTTCTCCAGGATTACGGGGTCGGTCGCCGACAGGTTGATGAGATAGCTCGCGTGGGCCATCAGCGGACCCACGGCGCTGCCGGAGTGGGCCGAGCGGAAGGCCTCGGCCTCCGTCTCGGCCATCTCCTTGCCGCGCCACTGGTTGCCGTTCTTGACGAAGATCTGCATGGCGCTGCAGTCGAGGTCGGCGGCACGCTCGAACGCGGCACACAGGCCTCCGGCCACCGAAACATGGGCACCGAGAGGCGGACAGGGGATCGAAACAGGCGATGTATCAGGAGCAATGGCCGGCGGCATGCGCCGGATTGTATGCCCCTTTGGTACACTGCCGCCCATGATGGGCAAGCTCGCAAAGGGACTGGCGTACCTCGCCTATGGCGGGGTGCTCGTCCTGGTCTTCGGCCTGACGGCCTACATCTCGTTCAGCCTGTTCGTCCACAGCGGCGTGACCACCGTGCCCCAGGTCGAAGGTCTGTGCCGCGGCGAAGCCGCCACGCGGCTCGCCGACCAGGGGCTCCGCCTGCGCGGGATTGAAGAGAAGGGCCGCTATGACGAGAAGATTCCGGCCGGGAGCATCGTCTTGCAGAACCCGGACGCCCGTACCCTGGTCAAGCGGGGGAGCAGCGTGAGCGTCGTCCTCTCCAAGGGACCGCAGCGGGTCGAGGTTCCGGACCTTGCCGACAAGGGGCTGCCCGCGGCGCAGGCGGCGCTGTCGGGCTCCGGCCTGACCGTCGGCCGCATCCTGGGCGCCTTCAGCAAGACCAGGAGAACCGGCTCGGTCCTGGCCTCGGATCCCGGTCCCGGCGCCACGATCCCGCCTTCGACGCCGGTCCACGTGCTGCTGGCCCTGTCGGTGCCCGCGGAGCGGTTCGTCATGCCCGACCTGGTCTACCGCGACTACGAAAGCGTCCGGCCCTACTTCGAGCAGCACGGCTTCCGCTTCGGCAACGTCAAGTTCGAGCGCTACGAGGGGGTCACCGCCGGGGTGATCCTGCGCCAGTTCCCGCTGCCGGGCCATCCCGTGACCAAGCAGGACAACATCTCGCTGGTGGTGGCCACGGCGGACAGCCTGCCCGGCATGCCGCCAGCGCCCGGTCCACTCGCCCCGGCAGCGATCCCGGCAACGACTCCTGAAGAAGAGGCCATCCCCTGATGCGGCTCGCCCCCTCGATCCTCGCCGCCGATCTCGCCGACTTCGCGGGCGCCCTCCGGGTCTGCGAGCAGGGAGGCGCCGAGCTCGTGCACGTCGACGTCATGGACGGGCACTTCGTGCCCAACCTCACCTTCGGCATCCCGGTGATCAAGGCGCTCCACCGGCGCACCCGGATACCGCTGGACGTCCACCTGATGGTGACCAACCCCGACGCCCTGCTGGACGACTACCTCGCGGCCGGATCGGCGCGGGTGGCCGTGCACCAGGAGGTGACCCATCACCTGGACCGCGTGCTCACCCGCATCCGCCAGGCCGGCGCCGAGGCCGGGGTCGTCCTCAACCCCGCCACGCCCGTGGAGACGCTGACCGACGCGCTCCACCAGGCGGACTTCGTCCTGCTCATGTCCGTCAATCCGGGCTTCGCCGGGCAGGCGTTCCTGCCCAAGACCCTGGACAAGGCCCGGAAGCTGCGCCGGCTGATCCGGGAAATTGGCGCGAAAGTCGAGATCGCGATGGATGGCGGCATCGATCGCGGTAACATTGACCAGGTGGTCGCCGCCGGGGTGGACACCTGCATCGTGGGCTCGGGAATCTTCGCGGCGGACGACCCGGTTGCCATGATGACCGAGTTGCGCACCCGCGCTCATCGCGCTCAGTCGGAGACCGTATGAAAAGAACCATCCTATTACCTCTGCCAATATTGCTGGCAGCGCTCCTGATCGCGCTCGCCGGCTGCCGCAGCGGCCGGGGCGAAGATCCGCTCCTTCAACTCTCGGCCGAGGAGTCCCTCGCCCAGGGCAAGGAGCTGCTCGCCAACGGAAAGTACGAAAAGGCGCGCCCCTACTTCACCCACGCCTTCGAGGTCGAGCCCAACTCGGGCATCGGCCGGGAGGGGCTGCTCCTGGCGGCGGACACCTACTACCAGGAAGGCGGGACGACCAACTACGTCCAGGCCGAAGCCAAGTACCGCGACTTCCTCAACCGCTTCCCCACCAGCGCGCAGGCGGCCTACGTACAGTTCCAGATCGCCAACAGCCTCGCCAAGCGGATGGAGAAGCCGGACCGCGACCAGACGGTCACCCGCAAGGCCCTGGCCGCCTACGAGGAGCTGGCGCGGCTCTATCCCACCAGCGAGTACGCCGCCCAGGGCCAGGAGCAGATCGTCCTGGTGCGGAACAACCTCGCGGAGCACGAGTTCGCGATCGGCCGCTTCTACCAGCGCTACGGCATCGCCATCGCCGCGGTGCAGCGCTTCGAGCACCTGCTCGAAGCCTTCCCGCAGTACCCGGAGAAGGACAAGGTGATCTACCACCTGGGGCTCGCCTACGAGAAGATGGGCAGGACGGAGGACGCCACCAAGGCTTTCGACCGCCTGCGCGCCGAGCATCCGCAGAGCCCCTTCCTCGCGGAAATTCCGCAACGGAGAGCGCAGACATGAAGCACGGCGCCGCTGCCGCCCACGTCGCGATCGCCATCGCCCTCCTCACCGCCGGCTGCGCCGGCACCCCGCTCCGGCCCGACACGTCCGCCTTGGAACAGGAGAACCAGCGCCTCCGCGCCCAGGTCGTGGAGCTGCAGCGGCAGGCCGCGATGGACGAGGTGGAGCTGGCGCGCCTGCGCCAGCAGGCTCCCCAGGGCAGGACCGGCAGCACGGGAACGACCCCGAGATCCAGCGGATCGCGGATCGCCACCGCGACTCCGCGCACCGCCACGCCGCCGCCTCGCCAGGAAACCGTTGTGCGTCCGGCTACTCCCGCGCCGGCTCCGCGCACGACGACCACCACACCCACCACGCCGCCCCGGGCTGCCACACCTCCTCCGCCCGCCGTCGTGCGGCCCGCGCCGCGCCGCGACCCGGAGCCCGAACCCGCGGAAGACGAGAGCCCCACGGATCTCCCCGAGGCGAACCGGGGCGAGAACATCGAGGTCGAGGAGGTGGACATCGAGGTCCCCGAGCCTCCTGCCCGGACCCAGACCCGGCCGTCGGCCCCGGCGCCAACTCCGCAAACACCGCCCGCAAGGCCAACACCGGCCCCGCCCGTGGACTCCCCCGCGGGCTCTGGGACTCCCGAGGTGCTGTCTCCGACCTCGCAGGCCCTGTACGACCGTGGCTACACGCTCTACCACCAGGGCCACTACGTGGACGCGGAGACCAGCTTCCAGCGCTTTCTCCAGGCCAACCCCAAGAGCGAGCTGGCCGACAACGCGCAGTACTGGATCGGCGAGTGCCGCTACGCGCGCGGCGACGTCCGCGGAGCGCTGGCCGCCTTCCGCGAGACCGTGGAGCGCTTCACGGCGGGCAACAAGGTTCCCGACGCCCTGCTCAAGGCCGGGCAGTGCCTGGAGTCGCTGAACGACGTCGAGGGAGCCCGCACGACCTATGGCGAGGTGACCCGCCGTTTCCCGGGCACCGCGGCCGCCACGGTGGCCGAAGAGCGCCGCGCCAAGCTGCCTTGAAGCCCCGAAGGGGCGCAGGCGTAAAGCCTGGCACTTCAGTGCCAGGTCAAAGCCTACGAAGCACCCAATTTGGATGCCTACGCGCCTCCGGCGCTCTCAGGCCTGAGCCCCCGAAGATCTCAAGCAAAACTTCAAGCGTCTTGCTATAAACTTGACAGCAGCAGTAAGTCCCTGTAGCTTAGAGCATAGCGAACTCACTATGCCTTTTTCCTCCGTTGGCGTTCAGGAGGCCTCAATGAGAGTGCGGCTTTCCGGTCTCGTGCTTGCCGTCGTTGTGCTCGGCTCCAATGCCCTTGTGGCCGCGGAGCGTCCACCCCAGGGTCTCCACCTCGTTGGAGACCACTGGACGGCGTGGAATCCACCCCAGCCTGCCGCCGGGGCGCAGGTCCACATCATCCAGCGGGGAGACACCCTCTGGGATCTCGCCGCGAAGTTCTACGGCGATCCCTACCTCTGGCCGCAGCTCTGGGAGCGGAACCAGTACATCCTCGATGCCCACTGGATCTATCCCGGCGACCCGCTGGTCCATGGGCTCGAAGTGGCACCGGTGGACACGCTGGCGGAAGAAGATGACAGCGGCCCCTTCCAGGAAGGGACGGAGACGCCGGTCGACGGCGACGTGCTGACTTCCGAGCAGGCCGCGGGCTCGCCGATCCCCCTGGGCGGCGAGAGCGACATCTACTGCTCGGGCTACATCGGCAGCCTGGACGAGAAGTTTGAATACACCATCGTCAGCTCCGAGTACGAGTCGCTGGGTCCGGATCTCGACCTCGGCCCGAGCTCCAGCTTCACCGGCATTTACGGCCGGGTGGGCACGGTCAAGTACGTGCTCTCCACCGGCGACATCGTCTACCTGGACGGCGGCCGTGCCCGCGGCATGGCGCCCGGCGCCCTTTACACCGTGGTCGATCCGCAGAAGCAGGTGCTCCATCCCATCACCAACCAGGTGGTGGGCCGCTTCTACCACTACGCCGGCCGGGTGCGCGTGCTCTCCGTGCAGGAAGACACCGCCATCGCCGAGATCGTCCACTCCTGCGACCCGATCGTGATCGGATCGCTGCTCCAGCCCTTCCGG
>JANOCF010000103.1:0-2352 GCA_031412055.1 Holophagales bacterium
AGCGCGGCGACCGCGGAGGCCGCGAGGATCAGGCCGTCCGGAAGGCGGATGAGCTGCCCGCGTGCGACGAGATGACGGATGACCCCTTCGAGGATCTGCGGCTTGGCGTTGAGCGCCCGCGCCAGCTCTCCGGGCGATGGCGGCGTCAGCCCGCCCTGGTCGAAACGGTCCACCACGTCCGTCGAGAGCTTGGACTCCTCGCCCGTGAGCTGGGCGCTACGGCCGGGGAGCGCCACCTGGTCTCCCTGCACCGTGAGGACCTTCTGGGCTTCCAGCCATCCGAAGTAGACCGGCGCCAGCTCGGCCGCGCGTCCGCGCAGGATGCGGCGCACCGCTTCCGCCTTGGGCATGGCCTCGGCCAGGCGGTCCTTCTGGAAGTACTCCTTGAGCACGCGGCGGGCGCGCTCCGTGACCCGCTGGATGGCGGAGGGGGCGATCCAGCGCGCCGGCTGGGCCACCGCGATGAGCTTCTGGTTGGAGGCGAGCTCGTGTAGCTCCTCCTCGATCCACGCCGGCGGAAGACCTGTCCGCCGGACCAGCTCGCTCACTTCGATACCGCGCTCTCCGGCTTCCAGGCCCCAGAAGACGAGCGCCGGGCGGAGGTCTCCCTGGAGCGCCGCCAGCGCCTGGCCGAGCATCGTGCCCCGGTGACGCCGCCAACGCGGGTCCAGGATCTCGCCGCCGCCGAGCGTGGCGGCCGGAGAGGGACGGCGGAGGATGTAGCGGTCTCCGCGCACGGCCGTGACCGGCGCCTGCAGACGGATCTCTACCGGGCCGGTCTCCCCGGGCGCGAGACCCTCGGCGGAGAGCGGGCGCATCCGTCCCAGGACCTCGCTGGCGAAGAGGTGGAGACGCACCGGCATGAAGCCGCGGATCGGGCCGGGCGCGTCCGGCAGCAGGGTGAAACGGGCGAACAGGCTGGTGGTGGCCGCGAACGCTTCCGGAGGGCCGAGCTGCATGCCGCGCTCCAGCTCCTCCAGGGTCATTCCGGTGAGCTGGAGGGACGTGCGCTCGCCCGCCTCCGCCACCTCCCGCGCCTGGCCGTGCACCTGGACACTCCTTGCCCGGATCCTTTGTCCGCGCGGCAGAACCTCCAGGGTGTCGCCCGGCCGGACCTCGCCGCTCGCGAGCGTCCCGGTCACCACGACGCCCAATCCACGGAGATGGAAGGCGCGGTCGATCGGCAGGCGCACCGGAAGCTCCGGATTGCTTGAGGTGGCGTGAAGGGCAGCCAGCTCCAGGATGGCGGTCTTGAGCTCGGGGATGCCCTGGCCCGTGGTGCTGGAGACCGGGAGGACGGCCGAGCCCGCGAACGGAGTCCCGGCGATCAGCTCCTCGACCTCGAGCTGGGCCAGCTCCAGAAGGTCGGAGGAGACCAGGTCGACCTTGGTCAGGGCCACCAGCCCGGCCGGGATGCCCAGGAGCGAGCAGACGGCCAGGTGCTCCCTGGTCTGCGGCTTGACCCCCTCGTCGGCTGCCACCACGAGCAGCATCACGCGGATGCCGCCGAGCCCGGCCAGGGCGTTGTGGAGGAACCGCTCGTGCCCGGGCACGTCGATGAAGCCGACCTGGAGGTCGCCCTCCCGGAGATGGGCGAAGCCCAGGTCGATCGTGATCCCCCGGGCCTTCTCTTCGGCCCAGCGGTCGCAATCGATGCCGGTCAGGGCGAGGACCAGGCTGGTCTTGCCATGATCGATGTGCCCGGCGGTGCCGACGATCGCCCGCTGCATCACTTGCTCGCCAGCACCTCGCGGGTGATGCGGTTGATCGTGGCTCCGTCGGCCGAGCTGCCGAAGCGGGCGATCATCTCCTTCATCACCTGCCCCATGGCTGCCGGCCCGGAGAGCCCGCGCTCGTCGATGAGCACCTGGATCGCGGCGCGGATCTCTCCCTCGTCCACCTGCGCGGGCAGGAACTCGGCGAGCATCTTCGCCTCGGATTCCTCCTTGACGGCCAGCTCCTCGCGGTTGCCGGCGCGGAACTGAGTCGAGGCCTCTTCCCGCTGCTTGATGGCTTTGCGCACCAGGGAGATGAAGCCGGTCTCGTCCACCTCTTCACCCCGGCGGATGCGCTCGTTCTTGATCTCGGTCAGAAGCATCCGCAGGGTCCCGAGACGCTCCTTGTCCCCGGACTTCATGGCGGTCTTCACGTCGGCTTCTATGCGCTGCTGTGGTGTCGTCGTCGTCATGGCCCGGATTATAGCGATGGGGACGACCCGCGAGCGTCCGGCGGCTTGTCTTTGATATTGAGAGCGTATTATCATCTTGATCCATGGAGAGGGATACGCAGCAGCGGCGGGCCATCCGGGCCGTGATCGAGGAAGCCGGCAGGCCGCTGGGACCGCGCGAGGTG
>JANOCF010000104.1:0-5136 GCA_031412055.1 Holophagales bacterium
CCTTCAATTCTTTCGCGCTTCGCTCATTTTCTTGAGGTGGACCGCGGCGCTCAGACTGTTTCTTCTCGTTTCTTCGGAACTGGTTTTCCCACAACCTGAATTTGCTCGGGAAACGGGCAACTCTGTTGCCTATTTCGTGGATTGTGTCGGAAGGCGCCTTCTCTCTATGATTTTTCGCATGTCAGATCCCAGAGACTTGGCGTGTGCGATCAAAAAACTGCGCGGGACCCGGAAGCAGAGCGCCCTGGCGAAAAGCATCGGCGTCAGCTCCTCGACCTGGTGCAAGTGGGAGCAGGGCGGCACCACACCGCACCGGGTCTCCATGCCTCGCATCGCCAAGGCGCTGGGATGCACGGTCGAACGGTTTCGGGAGGTCGCCTGGGAGTGCAGTAAGGAGCGCCTGCCCCCAGATGCGGCGGCTCTCGCGCCAACCTCCGGAGAGAGCCCTCACCCCATGCCGCTGGTCCAGGCGACCGATGTCATGCTGCGCGATATCGACCGACAGATCGATGCCTTGCTCGCTTCCAAGAATACTCTGCTGCGGATGCGGGAGCAGCTCATCTTGTCGGGTGGGGATAGCTGAAGACCCCTCCCCTGCTCTCCCCCGCGTTGCGGGAGAGGGAGCTCCCGCCCGGGAGTCACTTCGGCAATGGCCGGTACTCGCGATCCTCGAGAATGCGCTCCAGGCGGAGCCCCTGCGGGTCGGTCATGTAGGTGTAGCCGATCGCCTGCAGCTTGCGGTCGGGATCGAGGGTCTCGTAGCGCGCCTGCCTCGCCGCCCGGTCCTCGGGGGTGAGCATGCGCAGGTGATAGAGGAAGAGGTCGGCCTGGGAGAAGCCGCCGTTCTCCATGCTGTTGAGCGGCGCCCAGTGGCAGTGCAGGCGCTGCATGTGGAACTCGTGGTCGCGCCTCGCCTCGAAAAAGCGCGCGGAACCCTTCTCGCCCCAGATGCCGTCAGCCCGGAAGCTGAGCGGATCGTCCCAGATCTCCCGCACGTGCACTCGGTAGGCCCGGTGGCCCTCCCGGACGCCCCTCTCGATCTCCCTTTCCGCCCTGTCGCGGAAGCCCTTCTCCAGCCGCTCGTCCGCGTCGAGGCCGAGGAGCCAGTCGGGCCTGTGCTCCCAGGCCGCTTCCACCAGACGGCGATGGTTGAGGGCGTCGTCCCAGATGTGCTCGGCTCGTTGCGGAAGCCGGATCAGCCGGAGGACTTCGGGTTGCGCCTCCACGAACTCGGCCGAGCCGTCGGTGGAACCGTCGTCCAGGGCTACGACACCGTCCACCAGGGGACGGATGTTCTCGAAGTAGTCCGGCAGGAAGCGCATCTCGTCGCGGAAGGCGAGGAGGGCCAGGATGCGCGGACGTCGGGGGCGCTGCGGACGGGGACGGAAGGGCCAGAATCTCAGGAGGACACCTCCGTGGCGCGGCCTGGACGCAGGGCTCCGGCCGCGTAGGCCAGGGCCGCGGCCGGCAGGAGGAAGCTTGCGGCCGCGATCCAGGGACGGTCCTTCCGATCCGCGCTTCGCCAGGCCCTCTCGATATCGGCAGGCAGCCGGCGCAGGGCGTCGGCCGCGACCTGACCGGGACGGGGTCCCTGCAGACGGCCCCAGGACCCGGCCATCCGGGCTCCCCTGCGGTATTGGTCGGCCAGGAAGGCGGTCACGCGCCGGGGATGACGATGAGCCGTGCGCACGGCCGGCTCCCACGCGATGGGCACCTCGCCCGCCGTCATGCGCTGGTGAAACTCGGTATCCTCGCCGCCCCGAAGCTCTTCGCGAAAGAGCCCGAAGCGGTCGAAGAGGGTCCGTTCATAGGAGACGCCGTAGCGCAGCGCGTCGGCGGGAGGAGCGCCGGGCATCCTCCGGGAGAAGAGCACGACGTAGGACGCCCAGGCAGCGAGGCTGTACCGGAAGGGGTTGGTCACCGCGCTCGCCACGGCCGGCACTCCGGCACGGTGCGCCCTCAGACGAGCCTCGGCCCAGCCCGGCTCGGCAAGGCAGTCCGCGGCCAGAAAGGCGATGAAGGGCGCCCGGGTAGCCGCGATCCCCCGGTTGCGGGCCGCGCCGGGCAGCAGGCGCTGGACGATCTCAATGACCTCGATCACTGTCACATCCAGACCGGCGGCGGACAGGGACCCGGGGGCGCCTCCGCCACCGGAGTTGACCACGACCACTTCCACGGGCACGCCCTGGCCAAGGAGGGAGCGGACCGCGGCGGGAAGCTCCGGCGGGTTGCCCAGACCCAGCACCACGCAGGCGAGGTCGGCCCTCGACCCCGTCCCCTTTTGGGGGTCCGGGCGTGCGGTCGGAAGAGGGGATGGGGGTGAGGGCGAAGTCACGGCGGGCGCTAGTGTAGACTTCCGCTCTCGCCCGAGCCACACCCTACCCTGTAGATGCCTATGCTTCCATCCCCGCTCCGAGTCCTTCTCACCTGCCACGAGCTGGACATCCGCGCCGGCAGCCAGCTCTACACCCGCGACGTAGCCGAGACGCTCCGCGAGATGGGCCACTCGCCCGTGGTGTTCTCGCCCCGCCTGGGCGAGGTGGCGGCGGAGATGCGCTCCCGGGGCGTGGCAGTGATCGACAACCTGGACCTGCTCGGCGGGCCGCCGGACGTCATTCACGGCCAGCACCACCGCGAAGCCATGGAAGCCCTGCTGCGCTTCCCCAACGTGCCGGCCCTCTTTGTCTGCCACGGCTGGCTCCCCTGGCAGGAGGCCCCGCCGCGCTTTCCCAGTCTGCTGCGCTACGTGGCGGTCGATTCGCTGCGGCGCGACCGGCTGGTGCTGGAGCACGGCATCCCGGAGAGCGGGGTCACGATCCTCCACAACTTTGTGGACCTGGACCGCTTCCGGCCCCGGCCGCCCCTGACAGGCCAGCCCCGCCGCGCGCTGCTCTTCAGCAACCAGGGCGGACCGTACACCTTCGCTCCCGCGGTCGAGCGGGCCTGCGAGGCCGCCGGTCTCGAGCTGACGGTGGTCGGACGCGCCTCGGAACGGCCGGTGGAGCGTCCGGAAACGCTCCTGCCCTCCTATGATCTGGTCTTCGCCCGCGGACGCGCCGCGCTGGAGGCCATGGCGGTGGGCGCCGCCGTGATCCTCTGCGATCTCGACGGCAGCGGCCCGATGGTGGACCCCGACAACTTCGAAGGGCTGCGGGACCTCAACTTCGGACTGGGAGTGCTGCGCCCGCCCGTGGACGAGCATCGGCTGCTCACCGAGATCGGGCGCTACGACCCCGAGCGAGCCGGGCGGGTGAGGGACCGGGTGCGGAGCGAGCATGGCCGCCGGGAGGCCGTGGCGAGACTGGTCGGCCTTTACCGGGAGGTGATCGCGGCGGGTGTCCATCTTCATGGAGAGGAGCACGCCCGGGAGTGCCTCGACGCAGCCGCCCGCTACGTGGGCTGGCTCGGCCCGACGCTGGCACGGATGGAAAACGACCTGCACGCGCGCAAGAACGAGGCGGCAGAGACGGCCTGCCGGCTGGACGTGGTCCGCGACGAGCTGGCCGGGACGGCGAACCGGCTGGAGGCGGCCGAGCACCGACTGGACAAGAAAGAGAACGAGCTGGAGGGCGTCCGCCACGAGCTGGCGGGCACCCAGGAGGCGCTGGACGTTCTGGAGCGCTCGCCGTTCTCACGGCTGCGGGCGCGCCTGCTCGGCTTGCGCCCGCTGCTCGCGGCCTACCGGGTGGTCAAAACCCTCACCCCCGTCCCCTCTCCCGGCCGCACACCCAGACCCCCGGGAGAGAGGGACAGGTGACGCCCATACCCCGGGGAAGGGGAAAAGACGTACGGAATTGCCTTCAAGCCCCCTGCCTCTCCGCGATCAGCCCCCACGCGCTGGAAGCCGGCCTGCTGTTCCCGCTTCAGCGCTTGCGCGCAGGACGCGCATCGACCGTCAACCCCGCGCGGCGGAAGCCGGCCGCGTTGACCGACTGCAAAACCCAGCGCACCTGCTCGTAGCGAACCCGTCGGTCGCCCTTCACCATCACCGGGCGGTTCGGGGTGAGCAGCCGGATCTCCCCCAGGACCTTCTGCAGATCGGCCTGCTTTACAAGCCGGCCGTCCACGTACAGGCTGCCGTCGGACTCGATGGACACCGCGAGCTGCGGCTCGTCCAGGGAGAGCACCCCGGGAGCCGCCGCCGCCCCGGCCGTCTTGTTCTTGGTCTGAGTCCCCGGCTGCGCGGGCTTCGCCGAGCCGGACCGGACCATCGGCCCGACCACCAGCAGCACGATCATGAGCACCAGGTAGATGTCGATCAGCGGCAGGAGGCTGATCTCCGGGTGGACAAGGTCCTTGGGCTTCGGGGGTCGCATATCCGGCTTCCATCTTAGAACGCGCCGGAGCTCTCCCGGTTCCGGCCGGGCGCAGAAGGAGGGCGACGGTTACGGAGCCGTGGCCATCTCTCCCTTGCAGCCGTACACCAGAACAGGAGTCCCCACCGGAATCATTCTCGGCAGGCGGTGCGAGGCGAACATCGGGATGCGGATGCACCCATGGCTCGCCGGGTACGCGGGCACGTCCTCGCTGCCGTGAATGGCGATGCCCCCCACGATGTACAGGGGATTGTGCATCTGCCCGAGCGGGCTCGTCTTCCAGCCCGCGATCTTGGAGTAGACCTCCAGCCGGCCGCAGGGGGTGACGGCCTGGGTCTCGGGATAGCCGTTCTCGTGGAAGGTCTTGCCGCTCCCGGAGGAGATGGGCAGGATGTTCCCCACCTTGCCCTCGGCGTCCACCACGAACAGGATCTGCCGGGCCAGGTCCACCTCGATGTGGGGCACCCCGGTGGCCTTGGTCACCGCTTCGATCCCTCGCGGCCTGGGCACTCCAGGGGAGTTGGTCAGGGCGTTCCACTCCGCCCGGGTGAGCTTGCCCGTAGGGCGCGCCCCCTCCACCTTCTGGAACGCGACCAGGGCGTGGCGCGAGGCCGCGTCCCAGACGCCGTCCACCGGGCCCGTCCAGTAGCCCAGCTCGAAGAGCTGCTTTTCCGCCAGGCGAATGTCTTCCTTGGTAAGGACCGAGCTTGAAGAACCGGCGGAGACGTTGCTCCCTCCAAAAACCGCCAAGCACAGCACCAACGACAGCACTACCCTTCTCATCCGACTTCTCCTTCCGTACTCCGTTATACGGGCTCCA
>JANOCF010000105.1:0-1961 GCA_031412055.1 Holophagales bacterium
CGACGGCACGCTGCTCGATCGCTCCACGCCGATTCTCGTACCCGGTCTGACGACGACCGCGCCACCTGCACCGAGCGACGGCCGGACGAGTGTCCAGGAGGCGAGCTCGCCGATGGACAACCAGCTCACTGACACCGAGCGCCTGGGCGTGCCCGAGAGCTCGGCGCCGCTCGTCGACAGCCTGGAAGAGACCGAGCGCCGCATCGAGGCGCCCGCGCCCTACAGTCTGGACCAGTCGCACGAGCCGCAGGCCCCGGCCCGAATGGCAGCCCCGCCGCCCGCGATGCCCAACATGCCCGCGACACCCTCGCTCACGGATACTCCCTACGTGGGCAACGGCAGCCTGAGCGACGCGGACGTCGACCGCATCGCCCGCCGCGTCATCGAGCTGCTCGGGGACAAGGTCGTTCGCGACCTGGCGTGGGAGGTCCTGCCCGACCTCGCGGAGGTCGTCATCCGCGACCGCCTGCGCGAGCTTGAGAGCCAGGCGGATAGTCTCGAGTAACAGGCGTTAGACCCTCCCCAGTGCGGATTCCACGGCAGGGGCGCCGTTGCCGGCGCCCCTGTTTTCGTTGAAAGATATGGACATGGCCGACACCCAAAGCACCAGCGAGCTGGAGATGGACAAGCGCTTCGATCCTCAGAGCTACGAGGCGAAGTGGCAGCGGACCTGGGCGGAGATGGGCATCTTCGAGGCCGAGGCGCCTTCGGACAAGCCCCGCTTCAGCATCATGATCCCGCCCCCGAACGTCACCGGGAAGCTGCACGTCGGCCACGCCCTGCAGACCACGATCCAGGACACCCTCACGCGCTGGCGGCGCATGCAGGGCTACAACGCCCTCTGGCTGCCGGGCACCGATCACGCCGGCATCGCCACCCAGCTGATGGTCGAGCGTCAGCTCGCCACCGAGGGCACCAGCCGGCCGGAGCTGGGCCGGGAAAAGTTCCTGGAGCGCATGTGGGAGTGGAAGGCCCGGTACCACGACAACATCCGCACGCAGCTCCAGCAGCTCGGCGCGAGCTGCGACTGGACCCGCGAGCGCTTCACCCTGGACGAGGGGCTGAACCGCTCGGTCCGCGACGCGTTCGTCCGCCTCTACCGCGACGGGCTTATCACCCGCGGCGAGTACCTGGTGAACTGGTCGCCCGTCCTCGGCACCGCCGTGTCCGACCTGGAGGTGGAGTCGAAGACCGTCCAGGGCAAGCTCTACCACATCGCCTATCCGATCGACGGCTCGGACGAGCGGATCGTCGTGGCCACCACCCGGCCCGAGACCATGCTGGGCGACACCGCCGTGGCGTTCAGCCCCGACGACGAGCGCTACCACGGCCTCCACGGCAGGTCAGCGATCCTGCCGCTGGTCGGCCGGCTCCTGCCGTTCGTGCCCGACCCGGCCGTGGACAAGGAGTTCGGCACCGGCCTGGTGAAGATCACGCCGTTCCACGACCCTTTCGACTTCGAGCTGGCGCGCCGGCACAATCTGCCCGGGGTGACCGTGATCGGCCGCGACGGCCGCATGACTCCCGAAGCCGGAGCCGGGTTCGCGGGCCTGGACCGCTTCGAGGCACGGGCCAAGGTGGTGGAGCAGCTCCGCGAGCAGGGCTTTCTCGTCAAGATCGAGGAGCACACCCACAACGTGGGCCACAGCCAGCGCAGCGGCGAGCCGATCGAGCCGCTGGTCTCCACCCAGTGGTTCTGCGACATGGCCGGCATGGCCCACCAGGGGTTGGAAGCCGCGCGCGACGGCCGGCTGACGCTGCTGCCCGAGTCGTGGGTCAAGACCTGGGAGCACTGGCTGGAGAACATCAAGCCCTGGTGCATCTCGCGCCAGCTCTGGTGGGGCCACCAGATCCCGGCCTGGTATACGGAAGACGGCCGAGTGATCGTGGCCCACGACGCGCAGGAAGCCGCGGAGCTGGCCGGCACCGACCGGCTGGAGCAGGACTCCGACGTGTTGGAC
>JANOCF010000106.1:0-2497 GCA_031412055.1 Holophagales bacterium
ATCGCAAGCTTTCGCAAGAAGGAGCGGCTCCGGATCGGCAAGGAGCCGGTCCTCCGGGGTCCATCGTCGTTCCTGAGCCATCAGGAGCGGCTCCTGACGCTTTCGCGGCCATTCCTTTCGGGTAAGCGGAGACGCCTTGCCGGGAAGGTGCGGCGTCCAGCCTCCAAGGAGCCCCTCCTCCAGGTTCAGGAGAGGCTCCTTTCCTCTTCTCGATCACTCCTTGCGTAGCGGCGATCGTCCCTTGCGGGCAAGGAGACATCCCTTTTCGGTCAGGAGCTTCTCGTTCCACGGAAGGGGGAACTCCTTGCCCATCCAGAGAGGCTCCTTCTCGGGCAGGAGAGGCTCCTTACCCTTGCTGCAAGGGCTTGCGGGCGCGCACGAACGCGCTCATGACCTTGCCGTCGATGTCGGAAGGCACCATAGAGACGTCGATTCCGGCGTCGCCGAGGAACGCGCGAGCGTCCTCCAGCTTGTAGATCCGCGTCGGCTCGACCTCGACGTCCTCGAAGCCCACCTCCGCGAGAAGGCTGCGGTACTCCGACTCCTCCAGCGCGCCGGCCACGCAGCCGATCCACAGCTCGACATTGCGGCGCAGCGGCTCCGGCATCTCTCCGCGGACTACCACGTCCGAGACCGCGAAGCGGCCGCCGGGCCGGAGCACGCGGAAGGCCTCGGCCAGCACCTTCCGCTTGTCGGCCGAGAGGTTGATCACGCAGTTCGAGATGATCACGTCCACCGCGTCCCCGGGCAGCGGAATCGCCTCGATCTCGCCCTTCAGGAACTCGACGTTCTCGACGCCTGACTTGCGCTGATTCTCCCGCGCCAGAGCGAGCATGGCGTCGGTCATGTCGAGCCCATAGGCCTTGCCTTCCGGCCCGACCCGGCGCGCCGAGAGGAGAACGTCGATGCCGCCGCCAGAGCCGAGATCGAGGACCGTCTCGCCCGGCTTCAGCTCCGCCAGGGCCGTGGGATTGCCGCACCCGAGGGAGGCCAGCACCGCCTCCACAGGGAGGACGGAGGTCTGCGCCTCGTCGTACAGGTCCGAGGTGATCGGATCCTTGCCCCCACCGCCCGCGCCGCAGCTCCCGCCGCAGCACGAGGAGGCGGCAGCGTTCTCCTGCCCGACGCTTCGCGCCGCCTGACCGTACTTCTCTCTCACCACGTCGCGCAGGGCCTCGGGATCCAGGGTCGTCTGAGTGTTCATGTCTTCCATCCTTTCTTGGTTGTTAGTAACAACTATCTGGTCACAAAAAGCGCGCAGGGAGCTGCCCGGCGCGCCGGTCTTACGGGATCCGGCAGCAGCTTCCGCTGCCCGCCTCGGTACGAGCCTCGGCGGCGCGGGCGAGCTGGCGGAGGAGCTGCGCCATGGATCGGCGGACATCGGGGTCGATGCCGGCCAGGAGCTCCCGCTCCTCGGCCAGGATTGACGCCCGGATCTTCCCTTCGAGCGCGCGGCCCGCCTCCGTGGCCTCAAGGAGCACGGAGCGGCGGTCCTGGGGATGGGTGGTCCGGGCCACGTAGCCCTTGCGCTCCAGCGCGTCCACCACCCGGCTCGCCGTGCTCTTGTCGAGGTAGAGATGGGCCGCGAGATCGTTGAGCGTCATCCCACCCCGCCGCGCCAGCGCCTCCAGGGCGTAGCACTGGGTGACGGAGATGTCGAAGCAGCAGATCCGGTCGCGGTCGCGGAACTGGTAGACGCGCACCAGGTCCGAAAGAGCGTCATAGAGAGACTCGGTATCCTGAGCCAGCCGCTCCAGTCCGGGGTCCGTCGTCACGATCGGGAGGAGGTCCGCCTTCGCCATGACCAGAGAATACCTCAACTAGTTGTCACTTGCAACTAGTTCCTGCTCACACATCTCCCCTGGCACACCCCGTGCTATGTTTTCCCCGGGCGGGGGGAACAATGCTGCGGCGCATACTCAATCGGAGTCAAGACGAGCTGCTGGCGGAAAACCGCCGGCTCATCGCAGAGCTTCAGAAGGCTCTCGCCACGTTCGACGCCTCGGACGAGGATCAGGCCACCCTCCAGCGTTCCGCCCGCCAGCTCGACGAGCTGTTCCTCCTGGTAGTCGCGGGCGAGTTCAACGCCGGCAAGAGCGCCTTCATCAATGCCCTCCTGGGCGACAAGATCCTCGAAGAAGGCGTCACCCCGACCACCACCCGCGTCCACCTGATCCAGCACGGCCCCACGGTCACACGCGAGACTCTCGAGCCCGCTCTCGACCGGATCACCGCCCCGCTCGAGCTGCTCCAGGACATCAACATCGTCGACACCCCGGGGACCAACGCCATCCACCGGGAGCACGAGGCCATCACCCGGGAGTTCGTGCCGCGCTCGGACATGGTGCTGTTCGTCACCTCCGCCGACCGGCCGTTCACCGAGAGCGAGCGCGCTTTCCTCCAAGGCATCCGCGAGTGGGGCAAGAAGGTGGTGGTCGTCCTCAACAAGATCGACATCCACGACTCCCCCGAGGACGTCCAGCGCATCCTCTCCTTC
>JANOCF010000107.1:0-2321 GCA_031412055.1 Holophagales bacterium
ACCGCCGCGAGCACTCCGGCCAGGAACAGGATGTTGTGGGCGCCCTCGATGCCCAGACGTTCGGGATTTTTCGGCAGCCAGACCCTCACCTCCGGCTCCTCGCGGTTCCAGAGCAGCATGTCCAGGGCCAGGTAGATGCCGAGCACCAGGCCCGAAACGAAAAGCATCTCGGTCAGCAGATTGAACGTCCAGAAAAACGGCACGCCCCGGAGGAAGCCCAGAAACAGCGGTGGATCTCCCAGCGGGGTCAGGGAGCCGCCGATGTTGGCCACCAGGAACATGAAGAAGACGACGGTGTGCGTCTTGTAACGCCGGTGGGCGTTGGCCCGCAGCAGCGGCCGGATCAGGACCATGGCCGCGCCGGTGGTGCCGATCCAGGAGGCCAGGATCGTGCCCACGGCCAGGATTCCGACGTTCACCCAGGGCGAGCCGCGCAACGATCCCCGGATGTAGATCCCGCCGCCGATCGTGAACAGCGTCCCCAGCAGGATCAGGAACGGCAGGTAGTCCGCGATCAGGACGTGGAGGATCTCGTGGACGGCGTCGCCGCGATAGATCGAGACGAAGGGCACGGCCAGCAGCAGCCCCCAGACCAGCGCGATCTTCGGGTAGTTGTGGTGCCAGAAATGGGGAGCGAGCAGCGGGAAGAGCGCGATCGAGAGCAGGATTCCCGCGAACGGCAGGCCGCTCCACCAGGGGAGAACGGTTCCGAGGTCCATCAGGCGGCCGGCGCTTCGGCGCGGTCAGACTGCCCCGACGGCTCGGAATGCTCGGAGTGTTCGGGCATGTCCCAGTCCGTGTGCGCCTCCTTGTTGAGCACGAACCAGCCCCAGAGCATCTCGGCGTAGGTGCGGTTGCGCAGCCCGGTCCGGCTGTAGAACGGCTGCAGGTCCCGGTTGAGCCGGCGCAGGTTGTAGAAGGGCACCCGCTGGTAGTAGTGGTGCTCGACGTGGAAGTTCGACCACAGGAACAGGAAGTGCCAGGCCGGGTTGCCGTTCACCAGCGTCGTCCACCTGGCCGGGTCGGTGGAGTCGATGTCGTAGTGCTGGCCCAGCCGGTTGAGCACGAAGACCGGCGGGAAGCAGAAGAACACGGGGACGGCCCAGACGGGGAAGAGCACCCCGCCGCCGCCGGCCACCAGGAGCGTCGTCGCCAGGGCCAGGTGAAAGGTCAGGTTGAGCAGCCGTTCCCGCCGGATGGCCTTCTGCTTGTCGGCCGGGTAGGTCTTCACCTCGCGGCCGGCTCCCCGGATGTAGATGGCGAACAGGGCCGGGGTCATGTAGAGGAGCTTGAGCCAGCGGGAGTTCTCCTTGGGGCTCAGGTGTGCCCGCTTGGGGTCGTCCTCGTCGTGTCCCAGCTCGTTGTGGTGGTCGAGGTGCCAGACGGAGAACTGCGTCGCCGAGATGTTGGCCGGCATGGCATAGAGGAGGCCCAGCAGGCGCTCCAGGCGCGGCCGGCTCTTCTCGAAGATGACTTTGTGCACCTGCTCGTGGAGCAGGATGATGAATCCCAGGACGTTGAACCCCTGGACGATCGCCGCCGGGACCCACAGCCACCTGTGCTCGTTCTGCCAGAGCGCCCAGCCGCAGAGCAGGACCATGAGGACGAGCCGGCCGACGGTGAGGAAGTGGCGGACGGGGCGGACCCGGTGCAGCTCCCGCAGCTCTTCGCGCGGGATCGCCTCGGACAACCTGTGCTTCAGGTCGCCCATGTGCTTGTAGTAGTAGCGGTCTTTCGTGCGACTCTCGGACATAGGTCCGCAAGTATAAGGCCCGCCGCGGTGCGGCGCGCAAATACGTTGGGGAAGGCCTCCCCAACGTATTCCGGCGCGCCAACGCAAGGAAAGACCGCGCCACGCCGCGGGATGACACACAAACACGTTGGGGAGCGTCTCCCCAACGCGTAGCGGTGCGCTACCGCAGGAAATGGCCGCGCCACGCTGCGGGACGGCGCGGAAACACGTTGGGGAACGTCTCCCCAACGCGTGGCGGTATCATCCCCCTCCGATATGGATCTCAGCGTCGAGACCGAGGACGTCCGCAAGAGCTTCGGCGGGGTCACCGCCGTGGACGGCGTGTCCCTGGCCGTGCGCCGTGGAGAGATCTTCTCCCTCCTCGGCCCCAGCGGCTGCGGCAAGACCACTCTGCTGCGCCTGATCGCCGGGCTCGACGAGCCCACGTCCGGCACGATCCGCATCCATGGCGAGGATATGACCCGGGTGCCGGCCCATCGCCGGCCGGTGAACCTGGTCTTTCAGCACTACGCGCTGTTCCCGCACCTCTCCGTGGCGGAGAACGTCGGCTTCGGCCTGCGCTACAAGG
>JANOCF010000108.1:0-12171 GCA_031412055.1 Holophagales bacterium
GGATGCTTCAGGTGCTCGCCAATACGATCGCCAATGCCATCAAGTTCACCTCTCGCGGCGGCAGCATCCGGGTTCGTGGCGAATGCGCCGGCGACGAGCTTCGTTTCTCCGTCAGCGACACCGGATCGGGCATACCCGGCGACATGCTGGAGGCCATCTTCGAGCGCTTCTGGCAGGTGGGGAAAGATGATCGGAGAGGCGTGGGCCTTGGCCTTTACATCTCCAGGTTCATCCTGGAAGCTCATGGCGGCAGAATCTGGGCGGAGAGCAAGCTCGGCAAGGGCAGCAGGTTCTGCTTCACACTGCCTGTGCCCCGAACGCTTTAAGAGCGAGTTGAGCCATGGGCAAGAGCAGACTCGAAGCGTTCAGCGATGGCGTGCTAGCCATCATCCTTACGATCATGGTACTGGAGTTGAAAGTGCCGCATGGCGCCGACATGGCGGCGCTGCGGCCCTTGCTGCCGGTGTTTTTGAGCTATGTGCTGAGCTTCATCTATGTGGGCATCTACTGGAACAATCACCATCACATGCTGCATACGATCCAGAAGGCCACCGGCCCGATGCTCTGGGCGAACCTTCATCTTCTGTTCTGGCTTTCGCTTGTCCCCTTCGTGACCGGCTGGATGGGGGAAAACCACTTTGCCTCGGCGCCGACCGCGCTCTATGGTGTCGTTCTTCTCATGGCTGCGATCGCGTACTGGATCCTGCAGTTGATCATCATGGAATCGCAGGGTCCCGAATCCCTGCTGAGGTCCGCTGTGGGCAGAGACTGGAAGGGGAAGCTTTCGCCCCTCATCTACCTCATCGCCATTCCGACGGCGTTCTGGTCGCGGTGGGTTGCAGGCGGGCTCTACGTGTTGGTTGCGCTCATCTGGCTCATTCCGGATCGGCGGATCGAGACCGTTCTGGACGGCAACTCCAGGAAGGTCCTGCCGTCCTGACCTGCGGCGGGCGCTGGAGCCAGCGCCCGCCGTCCATCCTTTCAGGTCAGGAATGCACCGCCGCCGGTGCCTCCCGATCCTCTGTCAACGCGGGGGCCTCGCCCGCAGCGGGTATTGCGGGCGCGGCGGGCACTGCGGGCTCCGCGGTCTGGCCGGTCGTGGCGTAGCGTTCCACCGCGAGATCGACGATACGCTGTACCAGCGTAGGGAACTCGATTCCCGCGGCGGCGGCTGCGACGGCGAACTCGCTCCCTTTTTCCAGGTAGCAGTTGGCGTTGACCTCGATCACGTAGATGTCGCCGGTCTCGGCGTAGCGGAGGTCCACGCGGCCGTAGTCGCGCACCCGCAGGGCGCGGGCAGCATCCACGGCGGTCTTCTGGAGACGGGCGCGCAGCTCGTCGGGAACGTCGGCGAGCACCGACTTCGTGCTCTTGTACTCGACGCTCTCCGGCTGCCACTTGGCTTTGGAGCCGAGCACCCGCGGCATCCCCTCGGGCATGGCGGAGAAGTCCATCTCAATGGGCGGCAGGGCCAGCGGCTCGCGGTTGCCCAGCACGCCGATGTAGAACTCGCGGCCCTCAATGTACTCCTCGACCAGCGCCGAGTCCTTGATCTTCTCGTGGATGTTGATCACCCGCTTCATGAGCGAGGTCGAATCCCGCACCAGCGAGTCGCCGTCGATACCGATCGAAGCGTCGGCGCAGAGCGGCTTCACGAACAGCGGCATCCGGAGCTGGCCGAACGTCTCCATGTCCGCGTCCTGGCTGAAGACGGCGAAGTGGGGGTAGGGGATGTTTTCGAAGGCGAGGGCTTTCTTGGCCAGCGCCTTGTCCTGCCGGAGATAGAGCTCGCCGGGGCCGCCGCCGGTGTAGCGCACGCCCATCAGGTTCAGCAGGCCGGCCACGGCCACGTCGCCGCCGAGGTCGTCCCCGAAGCTCTCCAGAAGGTTGAAGACGAGGTCCGGCTTGCGCGACTTCAGCCCTTCCACGAGCTCGGCAACGTCGTTGAAGACGGCGAAGATGGAGACCTGGTGGCCGTTCTCCCGCAATGCGGCGGCAATCTGGTCGACGACGGGATCGTAGGAACCGGGGTTGTCGCTCTCGAGCCCCGTCAGGACGGTAATGTTCATCGTGTCATGTCCTCCGCTAGCCCGTCATGCAAAGGACGGGCCGCTCTCCAGCGCCCGGCACCGCTCTTGCAGTTTCAGGGTGGCGTCGCACGGTGCGCGGTCAGCGGACCCGGCGGCTATGGATACCGACCAAGGAGGTTTCCGCCATGAATTGGCTTCAAGAGAGATGGAAAGCGACGACCACGGCGACCGTGGCGACGGTGATGGTGGCTCTCAGTGTCTCGAGCTGCTCGACCAACCCGGCAACGGGCAAGAAGCAGGTCTCCCTCGTCAGCGAGGAGCAGGAAATCGCCATGGGCAGGGAGGCCGATCAGCAGATCGTCCAGTCCCTCGGCCTGTACCAGGATCAGGATGTCCAGAGGTACGTCGACCAGCTTGGCAAGAAGCTCGCCGCCGAGTCGGAGCGCCCGAACCTTCCCTGGTCCTTCCGTGTCGTGGACGACCCGGTCGTCAACGCGTTCGCCCTCCCGGGTGGACACATCTATGTGACCCGCGGGCTGATGACCCATCTCACCTCGGAGGCGGAGCTGGTCTCCGTGCTCGGGCATGAGATCGGGCACGTCACGGGCCGGCACAGCGTGGAGCAGATGAGCAAGGCTCAACTCGCGCAGATCGGGTTGATCGCAGGCATGGTCCTCAAGCCGGAGCTTGCCCAGCAGTATGGCAACCTCGCGCAGCAAGGGCTCGGACTCCTCTTCCTCAAGTATGGCCGCGACGACGAGCGCGAGGCCGACGACCTCGGCCTGCGCTACATGGCGCGCCAGCAGTACGACCCGCGTGAGATGGTGGGGGTGTTCGACGTGCTGCGGCGGGTGAGCGAGCAGCAGGGCGAGGGCGGCAAGATCCCGGGCTGGCTCTCGACCCATCCGACCCCGGAGAACCGCATCGAGCGGATCTCGCAGCAGGTCGCGCAGCTCGAGGGCGACTTCGACTTCCAGAGCGCCCGGGTCGGCCGTGAGAACTATTTGAAGCAGGTCGACAACATGCCGTTTGGCCAGAACCCCCGCGAGGGCTACTTCCTGGGCAACCGGTTCATCCAGCCCGAGCTTGGCTTCGAGATCCGGTTCCCGCAGGGTTGGAAGCTGAGCAACCAGCGGGCGGCGGTGGGCGCCATCAGCCCCCAGCAGGACGCGGTGGTGGTCCTCACGCTGGCGGAGCAGGGCTCCCCTCAGGCTGCGGCGCAGGCGTTCTTCAACCAGCAGGGCGTGGTGCAGGGGCAGTCGCTGCGCACCGACCTTGGCGGGCTGCCGGCCGTGGCTCACGTCTTCGGCGTGCAGCGCGGCCAGGCGGGCGACCTCCAGGGCGTGGCCGCCTTCGTGGAGCACAGCGACAAGGTCTATCAGATCCTGGGCTACACCGCATCCAACCGCTGGAACGGCTATGACGACGTCCTCTCCGGCGCGCTGGGCAGCTTCGAGCGGGTGACCGACCGGCGGCTGCTCAACGTCGAGCCGAAGCGGGTCGACATCGTGAGCATCCCCAACGCCATGACGCTGGAGGAGTTCAACCGGCGCTATCCCTCGACGGTGGACCTCCGGACGCTTGCCATCATCAACCAGGCCGACAGCAACACCCGGTTCGCTGCCGGTACGGAAGTGAAGCGGGTCGTGGGCGGCGAGCTCCCCTCGTAAACCGCGAGAACGAAGAGGCGGGGCAGCCGTGGACCCACCCGGCTGTTCCGCTCACTTCGGCCAGTTCAAAAACTGACCCGGGATGTTCCTTTGACCCACCTCTTTGAGAGAAGTGGGTTGTGACTTGACCCTTTCCCTCTAGACACGGTCTGCACTCCGTGTTATAAATCCTCGTAGCAGATGGTTTTCTAGCAGTTCAACACAGCGGTTCACCCTTGGCACCAGGGTTGCAGTAGCAGGAAGGCCACGAGCCAAGGTATTTGCCAGTTGTGATCTTTTGAGCTCCGCCGGATCCCGGCGTGGGCGTTTGAAGTTCCTCGTTTGAGGAGAGGAGGAGTGACATGAATCGTCTGATGTCGTTCGGTCTGGGGCTGGCAGCGATCGCCATGAAACGCCTGGTTGCGATCGGCCTGGCTTTCCCCGGGGCCCATCGGTCCCGGTCGGGAGCCTGAGCCGGAGGAGAGGCCCGGCAAAGAACGGCAGAGCTCCGTTCGGGTCACGATCCGGTCCATAGAGGGTTGTCTTTCTTTTGTTGTCTTTTCTTTTGATGTGCTTTGAGGGTTGCAGGGGTACTTTGCAGGTTTGTTGTTCTGATCTGATTTGCAGGGAGGAGGAACGGGCGGGCTGGGGTGGTTTTTATTGTTGTTCTTTGTTGTTCTGAATTTGGGTAGGGAGGAAACTGGGTGTGGTGGGTGCGTTTCTTTTGTTGTCTTTTCTGGTTTCGCTGGAAGTCTTGCAGGTTTGGCGTCGTTTCTTCTGTGTTGCCAGCCGGTCGGCGCTAGCGTCGGCCGGCTGCTCTGACTCTCGCTGATCTGGCTTTCAAAGCGTCGCGCAGCCGCGCGGCGGTCCCTCCGATCCCGATTTCCCTCTCGTCGACTCTCGTTACCGTCAGCACGCCGATCAGGCTGTTTGTCAGTAGAACCTCGCCCGCGGCCTGTAGGTCTTCAGGGCCCAGGGAGCGCTGCGCAATCTCGCCCATCTCCAGGAGCCGGCGCCGCACGGTGCCGGGTAGGCATCCGTCCTCCACGGGCGGAGTGAAGAGGCCGCCCGGGAGCGACAGGATCACGTTGCTACGGGAGCCTTCGGTCAGTCGCCCCCGCTCGTTGAGCAGAAGCGCTTCGAAGGCTCCGGCCGCCTCGGCGCGGCGCAGGGCCAGACGGTTGGCCTGGTACGAGAGGCTTTTGAGCCCGGTCAGGGGAGAGCGCGAGTCGATCCATGGCTCGGGGAACAGGATCGCGGGGACCGGCTGGGCCGGCGGCTCGTAGGGAGATGCCGTGATCAGACGCGTCTTTGCGGTGACGGTGACCCGCAGCCGGGCCAGCGGACGTGATGCCACCACTGCAACGGCGGCGATGGCTGAGGCGAGAGCGTTCCGGTCCTCGGGGAGATCGATCCCGATCCTGCGCAGGCCTTCAAGCAGCCGGTCGAGATGAGCCTCGACATCGCCCGCCAGGCCTCCCTCCACGAGCAGAGTCTCGAAGAGGCCGTCTCCCAGGAGGAGGCCCGCGTCCTCGGGGTCGAGCCGCACGTCGGCCAGGGGAACGACGCGGCCGTTGTGCCAGGCGAGGCTCATGTGGTCTCGGCCGCTCCGAGAGCGTCCAGGAAAGCCCGCGCCTTGACCGCGCTCTCCTCCAGCTCCAACTCCGGGTCCGAGTCGGCCACGATGCCGCAGCCCGCGTGGTAGGCGACCCGGCCGTCCGCGACCACCGCGGTCCGGATCGCCACCGCGAGCTCCAGATCCCCGGACAGGGACATCCATCCGAAGGCGCCCATCGCCGGGCCACGCCGCCGCTCCTCCTCGCCGGTGAGGACCGACAGCGCGCGGATCTTCGGAGCGCCGGTGATCGAGGCGGGGGGGAAGGCGGCGCGCAGAAGGCCGACCGGGTGGATGTCCGAGCGTGTCAGCATTCCGCGCACCGTGGAAATGGTGTGGTGGAGAGTGGGCAAGGTAACCAGCTCGGCATGGATGGGGACTTTTACCGAGCCGGGCTCGCAGACCCGGCCCAGATCGTTGCGGGCCACGTCGACGATCATGGTCAGCTCGGCCCGGTCCTTTTCGCTCTCGACAAGCTCGCGGGCGAGGGCGCGGTCCTCGCGCGGGTTCGCGCCCCGGGGCCGGGTGCCCTTGATCGGCCGGGTCTCGACGTCCGTTCCCTGTACGGAGAGGAAGAGCTCCGGACTGACGGAGAGTAGGGCGCGTCTGCTTCCCAGGTCGAAGAAGGCGCCATGGTCCGCCGGGCTGGCGGCTCGCAGGCGGAGGTAGAGAGGCCAGACCGATTCGGGAGGTAAGGGAGCCTCAAGGCGGCGGCAGAGGTTGGCCTGGTAGATCTCACCCTGCGCGATGCGCTCGCGGATGCGGTCGACCGCGGCCTCGAACCCGCCGCGAGCGGGACGGCTGATCACGGACCCGGAGGCCAGTCTTCCCTGGGTGAGCTCGGCGGGCGGACGGCGGCGAGCCGACGCGAGGATGCGCTCGGCTTCGACCATGGACGGTGGATTCCACGCGTCGGTGGCCTCCAGCGTCCAGTCCCGGCCGTCCCAGAGCAGGCCCGCGTCGTACAGACCCAGGTGGAGATCGGGAACCCCGAGGTCGTCCGGCGGAGGAGGGGGAAGCGGCTCCAGCTCGGCGGCCAGCTCATATCCGAGAAAGCCCACCAGGGTGGCTCCAGCGCTGCCGCCTCCCCATGCTGAGAAGGCGGCCTCCAGCAGCTCGAAGCCTCCGGCTCGAAAGGAGACCGTGCCTTCCCGGCTGGTGACGGTAGCCCTGCCTTTCCGCACCGTCAGCAGGACCAGGGGTTTGGAGTAGAGCCGGTGGGCGCCGGCTCCTCCGTCGAGCCAGGCGAGCTCACCCCGGCTGCGGAGCTCCTCGGCTACCGCTTCGGGACGTGGAGCGGATCCTCGGCGGCCTCCGGCTCGCAAAGGGGTCTTCGACCCACGCGAGCCTGGGGCCGGAGCGGGAAGGACCGATCTCAGCCGCTCGACGAGCTGCCTCTTCCTGCGCTCGGGGAGCCGGTCGGACCACATGATGGCTAGAGGCTTACCAGGCCTGAGCCAGCGTTGAACGGGCTGAGCTGCAGAGAGCTGGAGGGGCGCACGTCGCACTCCGCGTCGAGCTCCCGCAGGAGACCGAGCAGGGCGTCCAGGGAGGGATCCCCATTGTCGAGCACGAGGACGCGCATGGAGGCGAAGCATACAACGGGGCTCTCCGGGAACCCGATCCGACCCAGCGGGAACAAGATCGTCAGAGAATGTAGCTCTGCGGCAACTTCCAGACAGGTCGCGCGCCTAAAGAGGGGACGAGGTCCGTCGAAGAGGAGAGGACACCGATGCTGAACCGCCCCAACCGCCAACCCCCGGTCATTCTGATCGCTGTCCTGGCCCTCGTGGCACTGGCCGGGTCGGGCTGTGGCCATGTGATCCGCGGCGAGTTCGCTCCCAATCACTTCGGCCGGGAGTTCGACTTCCGCCGTCCAGGCTGCCGGGCGGCCCAGCGCTCCATCGTCCAGGAGGGTGAGGACGTCTTCGTGCGCTATCTCGGCGCGGGCGGGCTGTACCTGGAGTGGCAGGGGAACGCTCTCCTGACCGCACCCTTCTTCTCCAATCCCAGCCGCCTGCGCGCCTTCGGAGGCCGGCTGGGTTCAGACCGCGTCCGGATCGACGGCGGGCTCCAGGGCATGGACCTCCGCGACGTGCGGGCCATCCTCCTGGGGCACTCCCATTACGATCACCTGGCCGACGTGCCGGACGTGGCCGAGAGGTTCTGCCCGAAGGCAAAGATCTTCGTCAACCGGGCCGGAGCCCACATGCTCGCCGCGCTCGATCCCCTGCAGGGACGGGTGGTCTCGCTGGAGGACCCGAGGACGGACGACTGGATTTTTCTGCGGGACGACCAGGGACGGGAGTTGCCGATCCGCTTCCGGGCGGTCGAGACGAGCCACGCCCCGATGTTCTGGCACCTTCCCTGGAGTCCGGGAGAGGTGGAGAAGGCGTGGACCGGAGGGTGGGATCATCGCCGGCTCCGCCAGCTCAGGTCGGGCAGGTCCTTCGCCTTCGTGATCGACCTTCTGTCCCCGGACACACGGGAGGTCCGCTTCCGGCTCTACTACCAGGACGCGGCCAGCCCGGAGGGAGTCGGCGATCCCGATCTCGGAGACGGACGGCCCTACGACCTCGCGGTCCTCTGCATGGCGTCGTTCCAGTACGTGAAGAACCACCCGGGCGGCATTCTCAAGAACCTGCGCCCCCGCCACGTGCTGGTGACCCACTACGAGGACTTCTTCCGCGACCCCCGGAAGCCGCTGCGTTTTGTTCCGCTCCTCACCGACCGCGCGGCCAACGAGTTCCTGGGCCGCGTCCGGACTTCTCTCCAGAGCGTGGAGAGAGTTGGACCGGCGGACGCCGTCTGCGGCCCGTCGAGCCTGGATGCAACCATGCCGCTCCCCGGAGAGTGGCTCCGATTCCGTGCCTTGAGAGGTAAGACCCCATGAAGCTCCGCCGTGCCGCCCTCTTCCTGACCCTGCTCGCTCTCGCGGCAGCGTCCTCCGATGCCGCCGCGGTCGTTCGCGACGCGTGCGACGATCCTCTGCCCCTGGTCCTCAACCTCGGGCTTGCCCGTCAGCCTGGTGCCTCAGGCTTCAGTGTGGTCGAGCTGAAGGAGCAGGTGACGGACCTCCTGAACGACGTCCATGGGCATCACGGCCTCTGCGTGGGCCGCAGGCCTCTCAAGGTCGACATCGCCATCGGCAGCGAGTACGAGATCCTCGACTGGCTGGGCCAGGACCTGATCGATGCCGCGCTCGTTCCCGATCTGACCCTGTTCCTCCTCAAGCGGGACGGGGTGGATCTGAGGGAGGTGGCGCTGCACGAACACCCCGATGGGCTGCTCTCCAGGGAAGAGCCGCGGATCCTTTCCGGCCGGCTCTCGCAGCATCGCTGGAGCCCGCGGGAGCATCCGGAACGGGATCTGGAAGCATTCCGCGAGCGGGTCCTGGCGAGCGCCCGGAAGCGCGCCGAGGCCCCGGACTGGAACCCGGAGAAGTACTGGCGGGAGCGCAAAGAGAGGGAGAAGACAAGGGAGAAGGCTGGCCAGCCGGAATCGCTGGGATACCGCATCGTCCTCGCCTCTCACCTGTCGTCCACGGGGTTCCTGGTGCCGGTCGCGGAGACCCAGCGCTGGCTGGAAGGGCATCTCGGAGACGGCAAGATGACCCCGGAGCAGGCACGGCTGCAGGAGCACTTCTGGCAGGTCTTCTTCGAGAACGCCCGCCTCACCCTGGACTGCGAATCCCTGGCGCGGGAGCCGGGCAAGGTCGCGGCGAGCTGCTGGCAGCTCGGGCGCCAGGAGGAGGAGAGAGGGGAAGGTCCGGTGGAGATCCTCTTTCCCGGCGAGGCCACGCTGCGCAGATCGGAGAACGACGGACACGGTATTCCGTACGGCCCGTACGGCCCGTACGGTAGCGGTCGCTACAGCGAGCACCTCGTCATCAGTCCCTCCAAGGCCGAGGCGCTGCTGCTCAAGGATGCCTACTCCCAGCTTCAGCCGGTCGTGCCGGAGGCCCTCGCGAGGCTGTTCGGCAGCGGCGAGGAGCGGGAGGGCGACACCGGGCCGCCCGCGGTCTTCCTGCCCATGCTGCAGACCGAGCCGGCCTTCGGTGTGCGCACCTTCCGGTTCACGGTGGACGAGAGCCTGCGCCTTCTCCGGCAGGACGAGGCGATCCTGGGTCCCCAGGAGTCCCAGCTTGCCCTGGTCCTCCCCGGCGGCGGGGTCAAGGCCGCCTACCAGTCGCGGATCGTCGACGAGCTCTACCGCAACGGGAGATACCTGAAGAACTTCGACGTCACGATGCGGACGGGCGATCCCCTCGATGTCGACTACGTCATCGGCACGAGCGGCGGCGCCCTGCTGGGCTTTTTCGTGGCCCAGCTCGGAGAGAACGGCCCCTGGAACCTGACGAGCACCCTCTGGACGCGGGACGGCAAGAAGGACTACATGCGAAGCACGGACATCTTCGGCTGGACCGACCTGCTGCGCTACGCGAGCATCATCACCGGCTTCCTCGTGCTCTGTTTCTTCCTGAGCGCCTTCTCGATCCCCGAGCGGGCTCCGCTGAACCCCTCGCTCCGGCCACGCTTCACGGCCTGGCGTCTGCGGCTGTCACTGGTGGTGGTCCCCATCCTCCTGCTCGCGCCGCTGCTCGTGCGGGTGGTCAACGAGAGGTCCCAGCACGAGGAACAGGTCCCCGCCATCGAGGGGATGATCTACGCCCTGCTGGCGATGTGCACCATGTTCGCCGACCAGTGCCTCGTGCTGGACAACCGGCCGCGCCAGAAGAGGAGGCCCTGGGTCAGCCCGGCCCTGCCGCTGGCCCTCGGCGCGGTGCTGGTCGTCCTGCCGCTGATGGCGGCGCTCGCGGATGGAAAGGACCTGAGGCCGGAGGAGCACTGGTTCGCGAAGGAGGCCACGTTCGGCCTCGCCTACGGAATCCTCGCTCCCCTGGTGCTCTTCGCAGGGCTGGTGCTTCCACTGCGCGTCCGGTCGCGCAAGCCCGGACTGATCCGCGCCGCGGGCCTCGCCCTGGAGGTGGTGCTCCCGGTCCTGCTGGTCCTGGCGCTGGCGAGCAGCATGAAGATCCCGTTCTTCCTCGCGGGGTTCCTGCTGATCCTGGCGGTGATCGGCGCCGTCCGCTTCCTCGGTCCAAAGCGCGCCTACCTCCGGGGCAGAGGGTGGTGGTCGGCCTACGTCGGCAGCCTGCTGCTGGCGGCGTGGCTGGTCCTGTGCCTTGCCTGGCCCGAGAGGCTTGCGCAGGGAGCTTCGCTCCGCGAGGCGCTCGCCACTCCTACCCTGGACATCCCGATGGGGACGCTGCTCCTGTGCATCGGTCTGGCCTTCCTCCTGATCGGCGGGATCGCCTGGGTCTACGCGTCGGGGAGCCGCTACCAGCTTCGCATGCCGCGCAACTTCCTGGCCGCCTTCTTCCTTGTACTCGCCCACGCGGTGGCGGTGTCGCTGGTGATGTTCGGGGTTATCCTCGCTCTGCCCGACTGGCTCTCTCCGCTGGAGCTGACGCGGGAGTACTGGCTCTGGCTCCTGGTGACCAGCACGGTGTTCGGCCTGGGGCTGATCCTGCTCGGGGTCTTCCGGAGGCACAGCGGCAAGGCCATTCGCACGCTGCGTCGGGGCCTCGTCTATCTCTGCTCCCATCATCCCAACGGCGACTTCATCACCCGGAGATTCCTGCGCATGGCAGTCCTCTCGGTGTTCTCGCTGGTCTGGTGGAACGCGATCATCGCCCCCGCCCTGTATGGCAACGGCATGGCCCGCAGCTACCTGGAAGGGGCGATGGTGCGTTTCAACGACGAGTCGAAGAAGGGGGTCAAGGTGGCCGCCTTGAGCGGAATCGCGCCTTCCCAGGACGAGAGCGGGTTCCGTTTCTCTCCCACCAGCCGGTTCATCGCGCCGGCCAACATCCTGGAGAAGGATGGGACGCGCTACTTCCTCTTCGTCCCGCGGGGAGAGCACTGCCCTTCGATCCCGAGACGGCCGGCGAGCGGCGCCCAGTGGCTCCTGCACCGGATGGATGGAAAGACGGGCGGCCCCTGCAAGCCGATCCCGGAGGACAGGAAGAAGCACCTGAAGAGCGTCGTCTTCGCCTCCGGGTCTCCCTTCCCGATCTTCCCGGCTCACCGGGTCCCTTCGCTGAGCGTGGAGGAGGCGAAGGCGGGCACGACAGTGGTAGAGCCGGACTCGCCGGCGCTGGTCGACGGCGGCTACTCCAACAACATCCCCGTGGATGCGGCCCGGACGGTCTCGGCCGAGCAGGTGCTGATCGTCGAGTCCTCGAACCCGCTGGGCCCGGAGAAGGCGGCAGCGATTGGTGGAGGACGCATGCCGAAGCTCAGCGGCAAGCTGGTCGAGAACCTCGGACGCCTCCCCGGGTTCCTGTTCGAGCGCTCTCAGCAAGTGGACCGGCTGAGCCGGCAGGACCTCTTCGTCGTCTCCCTCTCGCCGTCGCGCGAGTGGAAGAACTGGCCGCCGCTGTTCGACTTCCGGGACACGACGGTGGAGAGGATGGAGGAGCTGGCGGACGTGGACCTGGAGCTGCGGTCCGGCATGGTTCAGAGCTGGGGCCGCCCGTCGTTCCCGCTGACGGTCGAGGTCGGCAAGGGGAACAAGAACTAGGTGTGCGACTGGAGCCACGCCAGGAGGTCGCGGACGACCCGCTCTCTCCCGATCTCATTCAGCACCTCGTGGAGGAAGCCGTCGTAGAGCACCAAGCGCTTTTCGGCGCTGCCTAGCTTTCCGAAGACCTGGCGCGAGCGCTCGGGGTCGGCGATGGGGTCGGCCTCGCCCAGCAGCATGAGGACGGGAAGCTCGATCTCTCCGGCGCGCTCCAGGACCTGCTCCTGCCCCTTGCGGATCTCGAAGAACCAGCGGGCGTTGAACGTCTTGAACACCAGCGGGTCGGCGAGGT
>JANOCF010000109.1:0-1956 GCA_031412055.1 Holophagales bacterium
GCGCGCCCCCTCCACCTTCTGGAACGCGACCAGGGCGTGGCGCGAGGCCGTGTCCCAGACGCCGTCCACCGGACCCGTCCAGTAGCCCAGCTCGGAGAGCTGCTTCTCCGCCAGGCGAATGTCTTCTTTGGTAAGGGTCGAGCTAGAAGAACCGGCGACAGCCTCGACAACTCCGATCGCCAGGCACAGCACCAACGACAGCACTACCCTTCTCATCCGACTTCTCCTTCCGTACTCCGTTATACGGGCTCCAGCAGCAGTCCCGCCAGGAGCGCCGCCCGCTCGGGCATGCGGTCCACCACGACATGCTCGTGGGCCGCGTGGGCGCCGTCGCCGACCGCGCCCAGGCCGTCGAGCGTGGCCGTGTGCTCGCTGGTGAAGTTGCCGTCCGAGCCGCCGCCGGCCGCACCCTCTCCCAATTCCATCCCCAAGGCCCGAGCGCAGCGCTCCGCCGCGTGCCAGAGCGTCCGATTGCGGGGGGTCGGCTCCAGCGGCTGCCGGTTCATGCCCCCTTCTACTTCAAGACTCGTGCCCGGTACTGTGCCCGGTACCGCCCGCCGCAGCTCCCGGAGGGCCTCCTCGAAGCTCTCGGCGTCCTCCCGGCGGAGAACCCGCAGGTCGATCTCGGCCCGTGCTTCGGGAGCCACCACGTTGGAGCGGAGCCCTCCCGCGATCACGCCGACGTTGACCGTCCGCCCCCGCTCCGGGTCGGACAGGGCGTGCAGCGCCTGGATGACGTGCGCGAGCTCAAGGATGGCGCTCGCCCCCTTTTCCGGGTTGAGCCCGGCGTGGGCGGCGCGCCCGCGCACCGTCACCTTGTAACGCCCCACTCCTTTGCGGGCGGTCTTGAGCCGGCCATCCGCGCCCAGGGCAGGCTCCAGCACGAAGACCCGGCGCACGGTGCGGGCCAGACGGCGGATGCGGCCCACCGACTCCGTGCTGCCCACCTCCTCGTCCGAGTTGATGAAGAAGACGGGCGCGAGCGGCGGCGTGAGGCCCAGGTCGCGCAGCGCCCGCAGGGCGAAGATCCCCTGCACCAGCCCGGCCTTCATGTCGTAGACGCCGGGACCGTGGAGCCGGCCGTCGCGCATCACGACCGGCATGGTTTCCAGCGTCCCCAGGGGCCAGACGGTGTCGGTGTGGCCGATCAGAAGTTGGCTGCCCGCAGCGCGGGGGCGCGGGGGTACCGCATAGAGCTGGCCGCCGCTGAGGTGAGCCGGTGTCTGGCGGAGGCGGCGGCACTTCAGTCCGGCCCTCGCCAGCTCCTCGGCAAGACGGGCGAAGACCGGCTCCTGGGTCTCGGGCAGTTCGGAGGGGGACTCCAGGAGGGTCAGCTCGCGCGCCAGCGCGATCATCTCCTCCTGTTGCGAGCGCAAATGGTCGAGGATTCTTTCAGCGTCTCTCACCCTCTAATCGTACCGGATCGCCACCAGCGGGTTGGTGCGGCTGGCGCGCTGGGCCGGGAACCAGCAGGCGATGAAAGCCACGGACGCGAGGAGCAGGGAGACCCCCACGAAGGTCGGCGGATCGTAAGGACGGACCCCCACCAGGAATGACTGCAGCAGCCGTCCGGCCGGCCAGGCCAGGCCGAGGCCGATGCCCAGGCCGAGCAGGAGCTGGACCATCCCCTGGCGGAGGATCAGGCCGAGCACGTTGCCGCGCTCGGCGCCGAGCGCCATGCGGATGCCGATCTCCTGGGTGCGCTGGTGGACCGAGAAGGCAATCACGCCGTAGATGCCCACCGCGGCCAGCAGCAGCGCGCAGAGCCCGAAGATCGTGAACAGCCCCGCGAACAGGTTCGGGAAGAACCCCTCGCGCTCCAGCACCTGCTCCATGGAGTAGACGAAGTAGACGGGCAGATCCCTGTCCAGGGCGTTGACGTGCTCCCGCAGCCGGGGCGTGAAGGCCAGCGGCTCCGGCCCGCGGGTCTGGACGACGAGGCTCATGAACCCGGGG
>JANOCF010000110.1:0-2112 GCA_031412055.1 Holophagales bacterium
GCTCTCGGAGCCCAGGCGCGGCAGGTGCTGGGCATGGTGCTGCGGCAGGGCGCGGGGCTGGTGGCGGTCGGCTTGGTGCTGGGGGTTCTGCTGGCGCTGGCGCTGCGGCAGGTGCTGGCGGGCATGCTCTTCGGCGTGGCCGCGACCGATCCCACCATCTTCGCGAGCGTGGTCGTGGTGCTCTCGGCCGTCTCGCTGATGGCCTGCTACCTGCCGGCCCGGCGCGCCACGCGGATCGATCCGCTGGTGGCCCTGCGGTCGGAGTAAAGGAGATGGGAGGCCCTCCTGTGGATTGGGAGAGCCTCTGGTCGCTCATGGCCTTCGATAGGCAGGCGGAGTCGCGCTGCCCACGTCCTTGTAGCGGTCGCGCAGCTCCATCTGGCGGCTGGTCATCGGCATCTGGGCGCCGCGGATGAAGACCGCCTCGGGCCACTGGGTGACCTCCAGCGGGTCGCCGGTCCACACCACCACGTCCGCGTCCTTGCCCGGCTCGAGGGTGCCGTAGCTCTCGGAGATCCCCCAGAGACGGGCAGGGACCGCGGTCAGCGCGGCCAGGGCCGTCTCCCAAGGCAGGCCGTATGACACGGCGTTGCCGGCTTGCTGCCGGATGCTGTAGGCCTCGTGGGCGGAGGCGCTCATGAAGGCGAGCGTCACGCCTGCGCGGTGCAGGCGCGCCGCATTCTCCAGCGTCGAGCCGATACGGTCGAAATCGTCCGGCAGGTTGTTGAGCGGGGTGATGAGCACCGGCACCTTGGCCGCGGCGATCTCTTTGGCCACGACCCAGCACTCGGCGCAGGCAGCCAGGATCAGCTTCAGCTTCTCCTTCTTCGCCATCCGCAGCGTGGCCTGAACGTCGCTGGCCCGGTTGACGGCGACGACCAGGGGCATCTCCCCCTTGAGGACCGGCTGCAGGGCCTCCAGGTCGAGCCGGGATACCGCGAGCTCGCGCCGCTCCCCCTGCTCGTAGGACTTCGGGTCCCTGGCGTACTCGCGGGCGTCATGGAGCACCTCCCGCAGCAGGAGCAGCGCCGCCGCGCGGGAGCCGCCCGAGAACCGTTGCCCGCCCGAGCCGAGGACGGCGAACATGGCCGCGGGCGAACGCAGCAGGAAGTCGTTCGATCCACCCAGGTGGATCACCGCCCCCTGGCCCGCGATCAAGCTGCTTCCGGGAGCCGGCGCCACCACGGCACGCGTCAGCCCCTCGATTCGGTTCGTAGCCATCAGCATCGAGCGCGGGTTGATGGCGTCGGCCACGTTGAAGGCGGCGGTGAACTGGTCGTTCTCCGTCCGGGTATCGACGGTCTCCTCGACGGCGCCTACCTCGACGATACCGAGCCGGGAGAGGGAGTCCATGAAGCCCGGGGTGACGATCTTCCCGGTGGCGTCGATCCGCCGGGCTCCGGCCGGGATGGACACGTCCCGGCCCACCGCGCGGATCTTCCCGTCCTGGATCAGGACCGTGCCGCCTTCGATCGTCCCGGCCGGTCCGAGGGTGACGACACGCCCGCCGGTGATGGCGACCGTTTCGGCGGAGAGCAGGGATGAGGAGAGCGCCAGCAGCATCACCCCAAAAGCGCCGGGCAGGAACTTGAAGCGTCTCACCTGTCACCTCCCTGCGTGTTGTCCATGAGGCCGAGCTCGAAATCCGTCCGCGGCTGCTTCGACGGGTCGTTCCTGTCGTAGATCAGCGCTCCGTCGATGTAGACCTTTTCGGCCCGGCTGTAGACGCTGAACGGGTCGGCGCTCCAGACCACCACGTCGGCCATCTTGCCGACCTCCAGCGAGCCGGTCTTGTCGCCGATCCCCATCGACTTCGCGGGGTTGAGGGTAATCCAGCGGATGGCATCCTCGGAGCGGATGTTCAGCCCCATGCGCCGGCCCACGCCCATGGCCTTGGCGGCCTCCTGGTTCAGCCGCTGGATGACCTGGGCGGAGTCGGAGTGGATGACCACGCAGGCGCCCGCCTTGAAGAGGATGGCGGCGTTCTCCGGGATGCCGTCCAGCGCCTCCATCTTGAAGCCCCAGGAGTCGGCCCAGATATCGGCGCAGATCCCCTCCCGGGCCAACACGTCGGCGATCTTGTAGGCCTCGACCGCGTGGTGGAAGGCGGTG
>JANOCF010000111.1:0-7421 GCA_031412055.1 Holophagales bacterium
GTCGCGCGAGGGCGAGCAGGACGCGGGGATGATCCGGGTCGAACCCTGCCGGCTGCGTCTCGGCCACTTCCCGCGCCGTCATCTCAGCCGTGAGCCGGTCATCCGAGAAGTCGAAATAGGTCAGGTTCCGTGGCGGCCAACCGGCTTCGAGGAGGTCGTCAGCCAGTTGCAGAAGGAGGATCGTCTTCCCGACCTGGCGGGGTCCGAGCAGGATCATGGCCCGGCGCTGGTCCTGGTCCAGAATTCGCGACAGCATCAACGGCTGGAGATCGCGCCGGACAGGATATGTTCTCGCCCGGCGGATCGCACCATCCCGCCACCAGGGATTCTGATCCTGGAGAATGTCACTCAAGATCATTCAGTGATCCTCCCGGACCATCTTACCTACATTGGACTGTATGGAAAAGAACCAAACAGACGCACTCTACGCCCCGCACTGCACCAACGGCCGCTTTTTCTGCCCCTGGGGACGGTTCCCCACCAAGTTCACCGACCTTCTGAAGTGGAAGCTGGCGGGCAAGAGCTCTTATGACCGCAAGGACCCGCTCCGCATCTCCGTCGTGGAGAACGACGGCGCCTATCTCAAGGACAAGAGCCAGCCGGTGTCCGTCACCTGGGTCGGGCACTCCACCTTCGCGGTCCAGGACGAGGGGGACGTCTTCCTCACCGATCCCCAATGGGGAGCGCGAGCCCTGGTGCCTCGCCGGCTCAGCCCCCCGGGCATCCCCCTCTCCTCGGTTCCGGGAGACGCCTTCGCCGTCCTCTCCCACAACCACTACGACCACATGGACACGTGGACGATCAGGCAACTTCCCCGGTCCATGCCCTGGTTCGCACCCCTGGGGCTCGGCGGATGGCTCCGGAAGCAGGGGCTGAAGACAGTCGCCGAGCTCGACTGGTGGCAGAGCGCCCGCCACGATCGCTGGACGATCACCTGCCTGCCTGCCCAGCACTGGTCCAACCGCATCGGCATGGCTCGGAACTCCACCCTCTGGTGCTCCTGGCTCCTGGACAACGGCTCCCGCCGCTACTACTTCGCGGGCGACTCGGGCTACTTTCCGGGCTTCGCCGAGATCGGGCGCCGCTTCGCGCCCATCGACGTGGCCTTCCTCCCCATCGGCGCCTATGAGCCGCGCTGGTTCAGGAAATACCAGCACACCGATCCCCACGAGGGCTGGCAGGCCTTCCTCGATCTGGGCGCCCGCCACATGATCCCCATGCACTGGGGAGCGTTCGACCTCACGGACGAGCCGCCCGATCTCCCACCCCGGGTCCTGCGGCAGATCACGGAGAACGACGATGCCGGCCGGGTCCACATCCTGGCCGTGGGAGAGCGGTGGCAGCCCTGAATCCCTGTGCTACAGTTGCCCTCGCCGTAGTAACCAGCGGGGAAAACCGACCCGCCGGGCCTGAAGGGGAACCGCTTTGGACGATGCAGGGTCTGACGTCCGATGAGATCTTTCGCCCAGACGCGCCCGCGTCCCGGCCGGAACGAGCCGGTCCGCCGGAGCCGGCCGTCGCCGGCCAACCCGCATAAACCCGTGCAGCTCCCGCTCTTCAGCGAAGCCACTCCCAGCCTCGCGGAGTCCTCCCGGCCCCGGCTGGTGCCCAGCCCGGACGCTCCCCGGCTCGAGCTGCTCCGGAAGCTCAATCGCCTCGCCTCCGGACGCCTCCGCGCCCTGACCCTCACGGACAACCGCAGGACCATCCTGACCGTCCGGCCGGCCCCCGCGGCCCGCCTGGAGCTGCGCATCCACCGCTCGTTCCTGGACGCGCCCGAGGATGTTCTGCGCGCCGTCGCCGACTTCGTCGAGAGCAAGAAGGGGAGCGAACGCGCCCGCCTGGCCCTGACGGTCATCCGGGAGCACTTCGCCCGGCATCGCGGTATTGCAGAGGCAGGGCGCCGCCGCCCGGTCCTCCGCCCCGAGGGGTCCGTCCTCGACCTCCGGGAGCTGGTCGAGGACCTCAACCGCCGCTACTTCGAGGGCCGCCTGTCGGCGGAGGTCACCTGGGGCAAGGCTTCCGGAGGAGCCGGACACCGCTGCGGACGGCGGCGCACCTCCAGCCTCCAGCTCGGCAGCTACTCCTACGAGGACAACCTGATCCGCATCCACCGCGTGCTGGACGACCCCGGCGTCCCCCGCCACGTGGTCGAGGCCGTGGTCCACCACGAGCTGCTGCACGCCGACATGCCGCCGGAGATCCGCAACGGCCGCCGCTGCTTCCACACCCCTGAGTTCCGCCGCCGGGAGCGCCATTTCCGCTACCTGGACAAGGCGAACGCCTGGATCCTGGAGCACCTCCCCGAGCTGCTCCGTGCCCGCCAGGGCGAATCGCGCCGGGCTCGCCGGCGGTAGAGCTCTCCCGATCGTGAAGCAGGAAAGGGCTCCCTCTCCCGCGCAGCGGGGGAGGGCAGGGGAGGGGGGTCTGGAGCCCCGCGAGGGGCGTAGGCGTAAAGCCTGGGGTTTCAACCCCAGGTAGGCTCCCTCCCCCAAATTCAACAAGTCCCGGAGGGACGCAGGGGCATTACCGGAGCGCTGAGCCTGCGTCCCTTCGGGACTTGAGAAGGGCTCGCCGGCTTACCTGGGGTTGAAACCCCAGGCTTTACGCCCGCGCGCCTTTGGCGCTCCTCCGGACCCCCTCCCCTGCCCTTCCCCGCTCCGCGGGAGAGGGAGCCACCTCCCGCCCCCTGATCACGGCGACGCTATCGGCTCTTTTGACGCCCCTGACTGCAACACACGGGAGCATTTCCGAGACGCTAGGGGATCCGGTTGCAGCGCTCGAATCCCTGCCGCAGCGATGCCGGAGTCTCTCCGCACGCTGCAGAACACTTCCGCAGTGCTGCGGGAGTCTTCCGGTGTGTTGCGGGAGTCTTTTTTAGCACTGCCAGCGTCCTCCGCAGCGCTGCGGGAGCCCTCCGGCGCGTTGCAGGAATCTTCCCGTGTGTTGCAGGAGTGTTCCGGCGCGTTGCCGGAGCCTTCCCGCGCGTTGCAGGAGCCTTATCCAGTGTTGCAAGAGCCTTTTCGATCACCCCCGGAGCCTTCCCAGCCGTTGCGGAGGGCGTCTCCAGCGTTGCTGGAAGCTTTGCGGGCGCAACACGAGCCTTCCCCAGCGTTGTGGGAGCCTTTCCGGGCAGCCCGGGGGTCGTCTCGGCAGGTGCGGAAACAAAATCTCCCCTATCCTCGTAGTCAGCCTCGGGCTCAAAGCCCGTTTTTTGGAGGGATTCTCTTGATTTTTCATGCACTCCGCCGACTCGCGCCCGCGCTCCTGCTGTGCCTGACCTGTCCTCCCCTGCTCGCTCTTCCCGCGGCTCCGACGCCGTCCGAGGAGATCGAGCTCAACGGCCGGAAGCGGCTCCACTACCGCATCCCCCGGGCGGACTCCCCGATCAAGGTGGACGGCGTGCTGGACGAGCCGGCCTGGGAAAAGGGTCTGGTCATGGAGCTGAACAACGAGATCGATCCGGGCAAGAACATCCCGGCGCCCGTGACCACCCTGGCCTACATCATCCACGACGACGACAACCTCTACGTCGGTTTCCGCGCCAACGACCCGGACCCGTCGTCCATCCGCGCCCACCTGACCGACCGCGATACGCCGTTCCGCGACGACTGGGTCGGCCTGATGATCGACACCTTCAACGACGAGCGCGCCGGCTACGAGCTCTTCGTCAACCCGCTCGGGGTGCAGATGGACCTCGCCCTCAACGAGACCGCCGCGGACGAGGAAGAGGACGCGGCGTGGGACACCATCTGGAGCTCGGCCGGCAGAATCGACGAGCAGGGCTACGTGGTCGAGATCGCCATCCCGTTCAGCTCGCTGCGCTTCCAGCGCTCCGAGGGGGAACAGACCTGGGGGCTCACACCTTTACGCTCCTACCCGCGGAGCCGTCGCCACCAGATCACCTCGGTCACCGTCGACCCCGACGACAACTGCCTGCTCTGCCAGATCCCCAAGGTCACGGGCTTCGCCGGCGCCACCCCGGGCCGCAACATCGAGTTCGATCCGACCCTGACCGCCCATCGCACGGACATCCGGCAAGGCTTCCCGGACGGTGGGCTGGAGTCGGGCGACCTCGAGACCGACCTGGGCCTGACCGCGCGCTGGGGCATCACCCCCAACCTGACGTTCTCGGGCGCGGTGAACCCCGACTTCTCCCAGGTGGAGGCCGACGCCGCCCAGCTCGACCTCAACACCCAGTTCGCCCTCTTCTTCCCCGAGAAGCGGCCCTTCTTCATGGAAGGGGCCGACTTCTTCGAGAGCTCCTACAACGCCGTCTACACCCGCACCGTGGCCGATCCGCTCTGGGGGGTCAAGCTGACCGGCAAGGAGGGCCCGAACGGGCTCGGGCTCTTCGTGGCCCAGGACGAGATCACCAATCTCCTCCTGCCCGGCAGCCAGTTCTCCCGCACGGCCTCGCTGAACCAGGAGAGCACCGACGCCGTGCTGCGCTACCGGCGCGATCTCGGGGACAAGTCCAATGTAGGAACCCTGATCACCCACCGCGAAGGGGATGACTACAGCAACAGCGTCTACGGCGTGGACGGCCTCTGGCGTCCCACGGGGAGCGACCGCGTTACCGTCCAGTTCCTCGACTCCCAAACGGAGTATCCGGCCGCCCTGGCGGAAGACATCGGCGTCGGCGATCTCCCTGCGGAGCTCGACGGCTCGGCACTGCGCGTGGCCTACAACCACAGCTCCCGGAACTGGAACTGGTACGGCCGCTATGACGACATCGACCCCGGCTTCCGCGCCGACCTCGGGTTCATGCCCCAGGTGGGATACTCGCTGTGGCTGGCCGGGGTCGAGCGCATCTGGCATGGGGAGGCGGGAGATTGGTACACCCGCTACCTGGTGGGCGGAGACTGGAACCGCAGCGAAGAGCCGGACGGCACGGTCCTGGAGGACGAGGTGGAAGTCTGGGCCGGTCTCGGCGGCCCCATGCAGTCGTTCTACTTCGTCGACGCGGCCCACCGCGAGCGCACCTGGAAGGGGGTCACCTTCGAGGAGGACTCCTTCGGCGCCTTCCTGGAGATCCGCCCGACCGGTTCGCTCTACGTCGAGCTCGACGCGGGCTTCGGCGACACGATCGACTTCGGCAACGTCCGGCCGGCGACGGAGATCGAGCTGGAGCCGAGCATCACCTGGCAGGTGGGCAAACGCCTCCAGCTCGGCCTGGACCACGTCTTCCAGCGCCTGGACTCGGATGAGGGGCGGATCCTCGAAGCCAACCTGACCCAGGTGCGGACCGTCTACCAGATCAACATCCGCACCTTCGTGCGGGCCATCGTCCAGTACGCGGACCTCGAGTTCAATCCCGAGCTGTTCATTGAGGACGTGGCGGAGAACGAGGAGGAGCTCTTCACGCAGCTCCTCTTCTCCTACAAGCTGAACCCGCAGACAGTCCTGTTCCTGGGCTACTCGGACAACGCGTTCGGCGTCCGGGAGGACAACCGCGTGGTCGACCTGACACGGACGGACCGGACGCTGTTCTTCAAGGTCGGGTACGCGCTGGTGCTGTAGCCCCCGGGCGGCTCCCTCTCCCCCGGTTCGGGGAGAGGGGGAACGGGATCAATCCTTGAACGGCAGCGCCGCTCCCAGCTTGCGGGCCACGCGGTCCTGGATCCAGTGCGGATCCCACCACTCGACGGGGTTCACGGCCAGGCCCTGGACCAGCATCGTGAAGTGAAGGTGGTCTCCGCCGGCCAGGCCGGTCTCGCCGGAACGGCCCAGCTCCTGGCCGCGCTCCACCATCTGCCCCTCCTGGACCGCGATCGAGGAGAGGTGACCGTAGAGGCTCTGCAGACCGAAGCCGTGGTCGACCACCACGGCGTTGCCATAGATCCCGAAGAACCTCGCCAGCACCACCTTGCCCCGGTTCGACGACTGGATGGCGTCGCGTTCCACCGAGGCCATGTCGAAGCCCAGGTGATCCTGCTGGTCGATGTCCTTGCCGTTGTAGACGTAGGTCCGGCGGTCGGCGAAGGCGGCGGTGATCGCCGCGTTCATCATCGGCAGGAAGGGCTGCGTCCACAGGAACTTGCGCTCCGACTTCGCCCCCAGCTCCTTGAGCGTCTGGGCGTTCTTCTTGCGCAGGTCGCGGTTGATCGCGAGGTAGTTGGCCAGCAGGTTCCCCTTGTCCTCCACCTCTTCCGACTGCGACATGATCTCGGGCACGACCTTGTTCATGAAGGCGTCGTTCACCTCAATCGTGTCCGTGGTGATCGGCCGCGGGGTGAACTTGTCGATGAAGGCCGCCTCCGCCCGGTTGCCCACCTCGTCCACGGCGACCAGCCGGACCTTGGCCGGGTCGCTCAGGTCGTAGGGAAAGGCGAAGAGGACGAAGCGCTGCTGCTTGTCCCCGCCCGGCATGCGAAAGCCCGGAAACCACCAGCCCCCGGCCTGGATCCCGTCCCGCACCGCGCCCTCGCCCACCCGGTAGACCACCATCTCGGAGCCGCCCTGGCGAACGAAGTGGAAGTTGGAGAGGATCGCGAGCGACGGCGGAGCCAGCCGGACCGGCAGCTTCACCTCCGTCACGACCGGCGCCGGGCGCCGCAGCCAGGAGCCCGCCCGGTCGACGCTGACCCGGACCGTGGCGTCCCCGGAGCGCAGTCCCTTGACCGTTTCGCGGCCCACGTCCACCGTCATGTCCACGGGCGGCACCGATCCCAGGGCCCAGACCGGCCTGGCCACGAAAACCTTCTCCTGGACCGGCTTCACGTCCGAGCCCTGGATCACCTCGACGCGGACCTTCTCGACCCGCTGGGGATCCTCGATGTGGATCTTGATGGGCGTGCGCCGGCCGATGCCCGGCATCCCCGGCTGCATCTTCACGCTCGGCTCGGCCCCCGTGTAGAAGGTCGCCACCGCCACGACGGCGACCACCAGGAGGGCCAGGATCATCAGGGCACGCAGGAAACAACCTGCCGTTCTCTCACGCGAATCGCGTCGAACCATCGACTCCCTTTCCCTGTTGTATGACAGTCCCTAGAGACCTTTCAGCCCCTTGAGGACATCGCGCTTGTCGTTGTAGCCCGAGCGGGCCGTTGCGAACTCGGCGTGGCTGAAGCCCAGCTCGCTGGCGATCTGCCGGATCTGCGCCTCCTCGGCCCCGGAGATGGACTCGTCCACTGCCGAGACCGCGAACAGGCAGTCGAGCAGCTCGCCGCACTGCTCGGGCGTGGCCAGCTCCTTGAACTCCCGGGTGACCAGGAAGTTCTCGGTCCCGCCCAGCATCCGGCTCTGCGTCTTGGCGATCTGCACGGCCAGCACCGCCTGCCCCTCGGGAAGATGGCCCAGCTCCTGGAGGATCCGCTCCATCTTGCGCGTCTCCTCCTCGCTGATGTCGAGGTCGGCGTTGGCGACACGGGACAGGATGTAGGCGAAGGCCGCCACGTAGCGCGCGCGGCCGGTCTCCA
>JANOCF010000112.1:0-12679 GCA_031412055.1 Holophagales bacterium
GAGTTCGGCAGCATCGGCAGCGGCCTGAAGACGCTTGAGCTCCAGCTCGTCAACGGTCGGGCCCAGGCCGTCCTGTTCCCGGGCAGCGACGTGGGTACGGCCACCATCCGGGCCGATGTCGACCGGAGCAGCGGCGCGGCCAACGTCAAGATCGGACAGGCCGGAACGTTCTTCATCTCCTCCGTCACTCCGTCCGTGGGCACCCCCCAGGGCGGCCAGCAGGTCACCATCCTCGGCGGCGGCTTCGACGGCCCCGTGCGGGTGACCTTCAACGGCGCGGCGGCGCAGGTGGTCTCCGTCACCCCGGGCCAGATCCGGGCGATCGCGCCGTCGGCGACCGCTGCGGGCGTCAGCGTCGGCGTGGGCCAGTCGGTGCCGGTGAACGTCGGCGTGACCATCAACTACAACGAGACGGGCACGCTCTCGGACACCCTGCCGGGCGGCTTCGTCTACGCCCTCGGCGGCGGCGGAACCACCCAGCCGACGGCCTTCTCAATCTCGCCGACCCACGGCACCAACGACGGCGGCACTCGTGTCACCATCGTTGGCGACGGGTTCCAGGAGCCGATTCAGGTGATGTTCGGCCAGGGCTCGACCACCAGCTTCGACGGTGTCGAGGCCACGGTCGTCGAGGTCACGAACAACCGCATCGTGGCTCTCACGCCCAAGGCGAGCGGGTTCGGCCAGAGCAACGTGAACTCGCTGGTGGACATCCTGATCAAGAACAGGGACACCGGCTTCGCCACGGTCGCCAGCGACTTCTTCAAGTACGGCAACCAGGTGATCATCACCGCCATGGGTCCGGGCTCCGGCCCCTACACGGGCGGGACACGCGTGACCCTCTTCGGCCAGGGCTTCGACGAGCCGGCGACGGTCTGCCTCGGGAGCAACCCCTGCATCGCGCAGCTGGTGACCAACACCTCCGGCACCGAGATCACGTTCGTGACCACCGGCGTTCCGGTCACCACGTGCCCGGCGAACGGAGTCATCAACGTCACCGGAGTTTCGGTGACGAACATCGACACCGGCGACACCGGGAGCGCCCCGATCGGCTTCAGCTACATCGTGCCGCTGCCTCTGGTCTTCGGGGTGAGCCCGAACAGCGGAGCGATCGGGACACAGATCACGATCTCGGGCCAGAACTTCGCGCCCAACCTCCAGGTCCTCTTCGGCGACGCGACCAACGGCAGCTCGGCCTCGATCGTCAGCCGGACCTCGTCGTCGATCGTGGCCCGGGTGCCCACGCCGGCCAGCGGCTTTACCTTCTCCACCGAGCCGTGCGACGGCAACGGGGACGGCATCGCTGGCGGTGTGCGCAACATCCCGACGCCGGTCTCGGTCACGGTGCGCAACCTGGATGGAACGGGCTGCGTGGTAACGCTGAGCAATGCGTTCACCATCACCCCGCCCAACACCACGTGCACCGGCGACACCTCGACGCCGCCGCCTCCGCCGATCGTGCAGTGCACCGACACGTTCGACAACGACGGCGACGGGCTGATCGACGGCGCCGACCCGCAATGCACCGGCCCTACGGACAACAGCGAAGCGTCCTAGGCCGGATCACATCCTGAAGGATTTTGGGGGGCGGCTGCCTGGACGGGCAGCCGCCCTCGTTCGTATACTCCCTTGCTATGAAACAAGCAGTCGGACTCCTCCTCCTCCTTTGCGTCATGCTCCCCTCCCTGGGCTGCGACAAGGCCACGCCGGTCGCGCCGGGCGGGACGACCCTTACGATCAGCGCCAGTCCGACCAAGATCGGCCTGAATGGCTCCTCGTTCCTGACCATCGTCGGCCGCAAGCCGGATGGCAACCCGCTCAATCCCGGGACGGAAATCCGGCTGTCCACGGACCGAGGCACCGTCGACCCCATTGTTACCGTCGACAGCAGCGGCCGGGCCACGGCCACGCTGCGGGCCGACGGGCGCTCGGGCGCGGCGAAGGTCACCGCCCGGGCGGCCGACGCCATGGTGGAGACCACGATCCAGATTGGCGAGTCCGCCGAGACCAAGCCGGTCGTCCTCATCACCGCCAATCCGGGCACGGTGCCGGTCGAGGGCAGCGCCAACATCACGATCATCGCCCGCAACTCGGACGGCTCGCCCGTGGGCGCGGGCCAGACCGTGATCCTGACTTCGAGCCTGGGCACGATCTCGCCGAACCGGCCGGTCACCCGGGCCGACGGCACGGCCACGGCGACCCTGGAAGCGGGCACGCAGGCCGGGACCGCGACGATCACGGCCATCGTGGGCTCGAGCGACGCGGCCACCACCACGGTGACGATCCGCGAGGGCGCCACCGACATCAACGTCCAGGCCAATCCGCGGACCATCCCGCGGGCGGGCGGCGACGTTACCCTGACCGCGTTCGTGACCAACTCGCAGGGCCAGCCGCTGCAGGGTGCTCCGGTGACCTTCGAGGCGACCAGGGGCGACCTGGAGATCACCGGCGTGGTGTTCACCGACACGTCCGGCGTGGCCGAGAACGTCCTCACGCTGGATCAGAACGACCTGCCGCCGGGCGTCACCCAGATCGAGGTGACGGTCACCACACCGTCCGGAGACGGCACGCTGATCGAGGACATGACCACGATCAACGTGCAGTGATCTTCGCGGGTTGAGAAAAGTCCCCTGCGGTCAGAGGCTTGGCCGCAGGGGACCCGCTGCTATAATGCAGCCGCTTTGACCAAAATCTCCGATCCTCTCCGCTCCGTCTGTCCATCCGTCCTGCGGTCGCAGGGACTCACTGTATGAGCGACGGGGCTTTCTCCGACCGTCTTTCCCAGCTGAAGGCCCGCTGGGAGTCCGATCCGACGTCCCGCGTCTTCCTGCAGCTCGCGGAGGAGTACCGGCATCAGGGCCGTGTCCGGGACGCGCTCGCCGTTCTCGACAAGGGACTCGGAGAGCACCCGGGCTACCTTTCGGCCCTGGTGGCGAAGGGGCGCTGCCACCTGGAACTAGGGGAAGGGGCTGCCGCGCGCACCGCGCTGGAGCGGGTGGTCAAGCAGGACCCGACCCAGATGGTGGCCAACAAGCTGCTGGTGCGGGCCTACCTGGAGACCGGTGAGCCGGAGCGCGCCCGCGAGCGCCTCGATCTCTACAGCCTGCTCAACGACAGCGACCCCGAGATCGGGGACCTCCGCCGGCAGATCAAGCTGATGGACCGTCCCAAGGAGCAGGTCCCCGAGGACTCGCCTTTCGATCTCGAACCGGCCAGCCCGCCGAGCCCGCCAATACCAGCCGCGCCGGCCCCCGTCCAGGTGGCCCAGGCCGCTCAGATGGCGCCGCTGGACGACATCTTCGATTTCGGTCCCAAGACGGCACCCGCAGCTCCCCGGCGCCAGGCCGATATCGCCGAGGACATCTTCGGCTTCGAGGAGCCCGCGTCAGTGCCCGCTAGCATGCCCGCGCCCGTGGCCTTCAGGTCTCCCACGCCCGCGGAGCCGGTCTTCGACTTCCCTGTCGAGTCCGAGCCCGAGCCCGACCTGGACGAGACGGCTTTCGCTGAAGGCGATCTCTTCCCGGGCCTGACCTCCCGCTCGAACCGGCACCGCTACCTGGAGAGCCTGGAGTCGGAGGGCATCTTCGAGCTCGGTCCGGTGCCGGAGCCTGCCTCGGAGGTGCCGCCGCCCCTGTCCATCCCCGCGGCGTTCGCGATGGCTCCTTTCGCGCCGCCGGATCTCACCCCGGTGGAGCCGCCGCTCCCCGAAGTGGCCCCGATCCTGGAAGATCCGTTCGATCTCGCGCCCGAGCTGCCGGAGCCGGTCTTTGGGGAGAGATCAGGACCGGTTCTCCCGGAGATCGACGATCTCGAGGACCCCGATTGGTCGCCTCCGCCGAGCCAGGAGCCCGAGCCGGCGGCTACCGCCACGCTCGGCGAGCTCTATCTGCGCCAGGGCCACACGGCCGAGGCAGAGCGGATCTTCCGCGATGTCCTGGAGCGGGAGCCGGACAACACCGGGGCCCGCGCCGGTCTGGAGAGCCTCGGCGCCTCCGAAGAGCCCGAGGTAGCTCCGGAGCAGCCGGAGCCGACCGAGATGCCGGCGGCAGCGGCAGTCGTGGCCTTGGACGCCCGGCAGCTCCTCTCGGGCTTCCGGTCCGGAGGCGGGACGACGGCCCGCAAGATCTTCCTGTTGAACCGATATCTGGAGCGCATCCGCGGGAGCCGCAATGTTTCGTGACTACCTGAACCGGATCTGCGGCCGGATCGAGGATGTCGTGGCCCTTTCCCTGGTGGCCAAGGACGGCATGCGGGTGGATTCCGTCAACAACGATCCGGATCTCGACCTGGAGGCGCTGGCCGCGGAGATGATCGCGCAGTCGCGGGAAATCTCGGAGAACCAGCGGGAGTTGGAGGATGGAGACGTGCAGCAGCTCTCCGTCATCACCGATCGGGTGACCCTGATGGTAAGCTCCGTCGCCCCGGACTATTATCTGCTCCTCGTGCTGGGCCCCAGGGGGAACTTCGGACGGGCCCGGTTCGAGCTCCGGCGGGCGCGTCTGCTCCTGGAGAAGGATCTATCCTGAGGGGGGTTGGGCTTTGCTGACTTTTGAACAGATCAAAGAGCTCGTCGAGCTGATCGCGCAGCGCGGCCTGCAGGGCCTGGAGATCGAGCGCTCGGGCTTCCGTCTCAAGATCGACGGCCAGCCGCAGGCGCAGCAGGTCGTCTACGCCGGGCCGCAGGCCGCCGATACCGGCAACATGGGGAACACGGGGAGCGCTCCCGCTCCGATGTCCATGCCGATGGCGCCCATGGCGCCGATGGCCGCGCAGGGCGGGTCTTCCACATCGCCTTCGGCCGAGCCGCAGGCTGCCGGCAGCCCGGCTGCCGCGGACGACGCCGGCGCGCACATCGTCAACTCGCCGATCGTCGGTACCTTCTACCGCGCGTCCTCTCCGGACTCCGATCCCTTCGTGGACGTCGGGGCGCGGGTCAAGAAGGGCCAGGTTCTCTGCATCATCGAGGCGATGAAGCTGATGAACGAGATCGAGTCGGACGTCGACGGCGTGGTGGTCAAGGTCTACCCGCAGAACGCCCAGGCCGTCGAGTACGGCGAGCCGCTCTTCGCCATCCGGGCCGATTGAAGCCTCGATGTTCAAGAAGATCCTGATCGCCAACCGGGGCGAGATCGCGCTCCGCATCATCCAGGCGTGCCGCGAGCTCGGCATCGCGACGGTGGCCGTGCACAGCACCGCGGACCGCGACAGCCTGCACGTCACCTACGCGGACGAGGACATCTGCATCGGTCCGCCGCCCTCCAAGGGCAGCTATCTCAACATCTCCGCGATCCTGTCGGCGGCCGTTATCACGGGCGCCGACGCCATCCATCCCGGCTACGGCTTCCTGGCCGAGAACGCCCACTTCGCCGAGGTCCTGCAGGAGTGCAAGATCGGCTGGATCGGGCCGCGGCCGGAGGTGATCCGGCTGATGGGCGACAAGGCCAAGGCGCGGCAGACTGCGGCGGCGGCCGGCGTGCCCGTGCTGCCCGGCAGCACGGAGCCGCTCCTGGACGCGGACGACGCCCGGCGGTTCGCCGCCGAGGTGGGCTATCCCGTAATCCTCAAGGCTTCGGCCGGCGGCGGCGGGCGCGGCATGCGGATCGTCTACTCCGAGGGGGAGATCGCCAGCCAGTTCTCCACCGCCCGCGAGGAGGCGGAGAGGGCGTTCGGCGACGGCGCCATCTACCTGGAGAAGTACCTGGTCGAGCCGCGGCACATCGAGTTCCAGGTCTTCGGCGACCATCACGGCAAGGTCATTCACCTGGGCGAGCGCGAGTGCTCGATCCAGCGCCGGCACCAGAAGCTGATCGAGGAGGCCCCTTCGCCCGCCCTTACCCCCGAGCTGCGGGAGCACATGGGCGCGGCGGCGGTGGCCCTTTGCGAGGCGGTGCGCTACGAGAACGCGGGCACCATCGAGTTCCTGCTCGACAGCGACGGCCGCTACTACTTCATGGAGATGAACACCCGCATCCAGGTGGAGCACCCGGTGACCGAGATGGTGACCGGCATCGACCTGGTCAAGCTGCAGGTGCAGGTGGCGGCGGGCGCCCACCTGGATATCCCGAGCGGGCTCAAGCCGCGCGGCCACGCCATCGAGTGCCGGATCAACGCCGAGCACCCCGACACGTTCGTGCCCAGCCCCGGCAAGCTCAAGACCTTCCACCCGCCCGGCGGTCCCGGCACCCGGGTCGACACCCACGGCTACGAGGACTACGTCATCCCGCCGTACTACGACTCGCTGGTGGCCAAGCTGATCGTGCACGACCGCACCCGCGAGCAGGCCATCGCCCGGATGTCGCGCGCTCTCGACTTCTTCGTGGTGGAGGGCATCCACACTTCGATCCCCCTTCACAAGCGCATCCTGCGGGACCCGGACTTCATCGCCGGCAAGATGTCGACGCGCTTCATGGAGCGCTTCCTCCAACGGGGCAAATGAGAGCTCCGGCGGAGCCATCGGGTAGAATCTACGCCATCGCTGACGCTGAGGCTCTGCACCCGACTCCGCTGGCCGCGGCCGTGCGCGACATCGCGGAGTCCGGGATCCGCTGGATCCAGGTGCGGGCGAAGCGTCTCTCCGGCAGCGAGCTGTTCCGCCAGATGGAGGAGTGCTGCAAGGCTCTCGATGCGAGCGCCGGGAGTGGCGCCCGCCTCTGGATGGACGACCGGGCCGACCTCGCGGCCCTGTTCCCGGTGGCCGGCGTCCACGTGGGGCAGAGAGACCTGCCGCCCGCTGCCGTCCGCCGCGTGGTCGGACCGTCGGTCTGGATCGGCCTGTCCACGCACGGCAAGGAGCAGCTCGAGGCCGCGGACGCCGATCCCGAGGTGGACGTGATCGCGGTGGGGCCGATCTTTCCGACCACGGGCAAGGAGAACCCGAGCCCCGTGGTGGGGCTGGACTTCCTGCGCTGGGCGCGGTCACGGACGGCCAAGCCGCTGGTCGCTATTGGCGGCATCGAGTCCGGCAACGTGGCCGAGGTCCTGGCCGCGGGAGCGGACACAGCGGCGGTGCTCGGGGCAGTCTGCCGGGGAGACGACATCCGGGCAAACTGCCGGCGCCTGCTGGCCGCAGCAGCAGCAGTGGGACCGTGCGGGTCTACCTGACCGGGTTCATGGGCTCGGGCAAGAGCACGGTGGGGAGACGGTTGGCCCACCGGCTCGGGAGCCAGTTCCTGGACCTGGACCAGGAGATCGAGCGCAGGGCCGGGATGACCGTGCGCGAGATCTTTGAACGGCTGGGCGAGCCGGCGTTCCGGCAGATGGAGCACGAGGCGCTGCTGGCGACAGCAGAGTATCCGAACGTGGCGGACGTGGTGGTGGCCACCGGGGGCGGCACGGTGACGTTCGAGGCCAACGCCCGCTGGATCGGGCGGCAAGGTATCGCGGTCTGGGTCAATCCGGCGTTTGCCACGATCGTGGCGCGGATCGGCGGGCTGGGGAAGCACGACCGGCCGCTGTTCCGGGACGAGGCCCAGGCCCTGGCGCTCTACCGCGAGAGGCTCCCGGCCTACCGCAAGGCCGACCTGACCGTGGATGTGGGAGTCGGTGAGAGAGCAGAAGAGGTGGCGGCGAGGATCGCGCTCCTGCTCGGGAAACGCTGATTGGGGGAGATTGGTGCGCTACCTGATTCTCTCGGACATGCACGCGAACTGGGACGCCTTTGAAGCGGTCCTGCGCCGCGCCAGGCGCAAGCGCTTCGATGCCGTCCTGGTCCTGGGCGATCTCGTCGGCTACGGCGGCGCGCCCAACCAGGTGGTGGAGGCGATCCGCCGCCTGAGCCATCGCGTCTACACGGTCCGGGGGAACCACGACAAGGTGGTGGCCGGGATCGACAACGGCGCCAACTTCAACCAGACCGCGCTGATCGCGGCCCAGTGGACCTCCTCTCGCCTGACCCCGTCGAACCTGCGCTTCGTCCGCGATCTGCCGCAAGGCCCGCTCCAGATCGAAGAGGGGCTGGCGATCTGCCACGGCTCCCCGCTGGACGAGGACACCTACGTCTTCTCGGACGTGGACGCCTGGGAGATCTTCTCCTCCTTCAACATGCCGGTCACCTTCTTCGGCCACACCCACATCCCCTCGCTCTTCTCACTCGAAGGACGGTCGCTTGGAGTGCGTGCCCTGCGCGGCCGGACCGGCACTCTCCATCTCCAGCCCGGGGGACGCTACCTGGTCAATCCCGGTTCGATCGGCCAGCCCCGGGACCGCGACTCGAGAGCCTCGTACATGACGTACGACAGCGAGCGGCGCATCGTCCGCTGGCACCGGGTCGAGTACCCGATCGACGAGGCCCAGCGGCGAATCCGCAAGGCCGGCCTGCCAGGATCGCTGGCAGACCGGTTGGCTCTCGGGGCTTAGATCTCGGGGTCTTTACTGGGAGAGCCGGCGTCCCCGCCGGCTCTAACCAGCTAGTTTGGCCGGCGGGACGCCGGCGTCCCAGTGGCTCAGGCCGCAGGTTCGACCTTTGTCTCAATCTCGTCCTGCTTCCGCGACTGGATCAGCCGGTGGACGGTGGCGATGGCGCCGCCGATCAGGACGATGTAGAGGCCGTACCAGACCAGGTTGATGAGCGGCTTGCGGGTCACGTCCACCGACAGCTTGGCCGGGCTCGAGATCCCCTCGACCTCGAACTGGACCGAGCCGTCCGAGGCGTTGAGGCCCGAGACGAACACCGCGCCGCCGCCGGGCAGCGGCGTGGGCGGGGTCTCCACCGCGCCGGTCGCCGGGTTCAGCCGGTAGACCGGATTGACCGTGGTGGTCCGGCCGTTCTGCGTGACCTCCAGCACGGTGCCGATGCTCACGGTCCCGCCGCTGGTCATCTGCGCCAGGGCGTTCGTCCCGCCCGCGTTCAGATCGAAGTCGACGAAGCGGAGCTCCATGCCTCCCACCTTGCCGCGCTCACCCTTGGCGAGTTGGAGACGGGGCTGCCCGGGATCGAAGTCGATCGGCGAGACGTACAGGTCCTGGAACGCCGTCGTCTTGATGTCCGGGTTCGCCATGACCTGCTTGGAGCGGTCGTTCATGAACAGCTTGGGGTAGACGGGGAACGGCTCCTTGCCCGGCCGCGCCACCATGATCTCCATCTTCTCCTTCTCGCGTCCCTGCCGGGGGATGAAGCGGGTGAAGGTGAGGCTCATGTCGCCCACCTGCTTGGGTGTGCCCATCGTCAGGGTAACCTTGGTGCTCTCGTCGTAGGCCGACGAGGCGAGGAAGCCCAGCAGGATCACCCCTACTCCCACATGCGCAAGGTAGCCGCCGGCCGTCCTCAGGCCGCCGGACCGAGCCTTGCTCACGGTTTTGAGGAGGTTCGTGGAGAGAGCCAGGGTGGCGAGGAACACGAAGAGCAGGTGGAACGGGTCGCGGACCTCCACGATCCCCGCGGCCACGGTGACCGTGATGGCGAAGAGCCCGGGCCAGAGCAGCTTGCGGGCAACCTCCCGGGGTGGATTCCCCTTCCAGCTCAGGTAAGGCACCAGCGACAGCAGCAGCGCCACCAGCAGGGCGATCGGCATATTCACCCGGTTGTAGAACGTGGGGCCCACCTGGCTCGGGTTGTCCAGGAACCAGCGGGTGATGAGCGGCGCCGAGGTGCCGAAGGTGATCACCAGGGCCGAGACCAGCACCGTGATCGTGGACAGCACCATGAATGTGCCGCGCGACAGGAACGGGTCCTCGTTGGGCTGGGTGGGGACATGGCGCAGCCGGGTGGCCAGGAGGTAGACCGAGAGCGCGAAGAAGCTGCCCATCAGGCCGACCAGCCAGCCGGAGATGCCGAGGTCGACAAAGCTGTGCACCGAGAAGTCGGCGAGCACGCCCGAGCGGGTCAGGAACGTGCCGTAGAGGACCGACAGGTACATCAGCGCCGCCAGCACGTAGTTGGCGCGGCGGTAGCGCCCGCGGGTGCGCTCCATGTGGAGGCCGTGGATCAGCACCGTGCCCAGCAGCCAGGGGATCAGCGAGGCGTTCTCGACCGGGTCCCAGCCCCAGTAGCCGCCCCAGCCCAGCGTCTTGTACGCCCAGTAGCCGCCCATCAGGATGGCGCAGCCCAGTACCAGGAAGCCGCCCAGCGCCCAGGGAAAGGCCCGCGCCGCCCAGCCGTCGTACTGCCGGCGCCAGAGCGACGCCATGGCAAAGGCGAACGGGATGGCGCACGAGGCGTAGCCGACGAACATGATGGGCGGATGGATGACCATCCAGTCGTCCTGGAGGAGCGGGTTGAGCCCCTGGCCGTCGAGCGGCGTCTCCTTCAGCATGACGAACGGGTTCTCGCGCACCAGGATGAAGAGCAGGCCGATCAGCGTCAGGGTGTAGACGACCATGACCAGCGGCTCTTCGCGGCCGGCCGACTTCTTGACCAGGATGCCCAGCAGCGAGCCGAAGAGCAGCCAGACCAGGAAGCTCCCCTTCTGGCCCGCCCAGAAGGCGGCGAACTGGTAGTGCATCGGCAGGTCCAGGCCGGAGTACTGGAAGACGTACTCGATGCGGAAGTCGCGCATCACCAGGAGCAGGCCCAGAACAAGGGCGGAGAGGGTGACGGCCAGGGCGAAGAAGTCGTACGACCGCCGCGCGAAGCGCAGCGCCCCGGCGTCGCCCCGGAGCACCAGCGAGTAGCCCCAGATCGTGGACAGGGAGAAGATCAGGGCCGTCCACAGCGCGACGGCCCCAGGCAGATAGAGATGCGACAGGCTTTCCAACATAGGTCTAACCGTACTCCTTGACCTCGGCGCCCTGGTACTTGCTGGGGCACTTCACGAGCAGCTTGTTGGCCTCGAATTCCTTCGAGGCCTCGTCATACCGACCGATGGCAACGATGCTGATGGCCTCTTCGAAGTTCGCGGGCTTCAGGCCCCGGTAGCGCACCCGGATGTTCTCCCGGCTCTTGGGGTCCTGGAGCGTGAAGTAGAGGAAATCCTTCTCGTCCTCGTACGACGAGCTCCCCTTCTCCAGACCGCCGGCCACCTGGACGACCCGGTTGGCCTCGCGGGCCTGCTCGAACGACACGTACGGGGTCAGGGTCTCTTTGAACGAGGAGAGCGAGAACCCCGCGAAGCCGAGGAGCACGAGGGTGCCGAGGATGTAGAGCCGCGTGTTCTTTTTCATGATCCCTTCTCCATCTCCCGCAGCCGTCGGTTGAGCCGGAGCAGCCAGAGAAAGATTCCGCTCCAGACGATCAGGTTTACCACGACGACTCCGGCGTTGCCGCTGATCTCCATAACCTCTACTCCCGCGCCGCGGATTTCCGTTCCGCCAGCGCCAGTATCCGTGTTTGCAGGTTGTGCATCCAGAAGAAGAGCAGGGTGAACCCCAGCCCGCTGGCCAGGAGCACCTGCAGGATCTCGGACTGCATGGCCGCCTTGCCCTCGGCGTTGACCACCGGCTCCGGGTGCAGGGAGAACACCGCCCGCGGCACGATCCAGTAGAGGAACGGGGTCACCACCAGGCCGAGGATGGCGTAGGCCGCCGACAGCCGCGCCCGCTTCTCCGGGTCGTCCAGCGCCCCGCGCAGCGCCAGGTAGGCGCCGTAGAAGAGCAGCGAGACCAGGATGGACGTCTGTCGCGGGTCCCAGTTCCAGAAGGCGCCCCACTCGATCCGCGCCCAGATGGACCCGGTGACCGTGGCCAGCACTCCGAAGAGCAGCCCGAGCTGGATCGCCACGTGGGCGGCGATGTCGTGCCGCAGGTCGCGCGTCATCAGGTAGCGAATGCTCCAGACCGCGGCGGCGATGAACCCGGCGAACGAGGCCCAGGCCAGGGGCACGTGGAAGAAGAGGATGCGGCTCGACTCGCCCTTGAAGCCCACGGCCGCGGGGGCGTAGTAGAACGCCCCGACGATCACCAGGGAGATCCAGGCCCAGAGCAGCCATAGGAGCAGTGTCTTCATGGGTTCCAAATCACCGGGAAAAGCATGAGTCCAGCTACGGATACAGAGCCATCATACAGAAGGAGCTGGGACAGGGCCACTCCGCCCGATCCCCCCTGGATCGCGTTGCGCGTCAACTCGACCACGAGCAGGAGCACGGGCAGCAGGATGGGGAACGACAGGACCGAGAACAGGGTCGCCTTGCTGTGGGCCTGGGCGATGATGGCCGCCACCAGGGTGCTCCCCACGGCCAGGCCATAGCCCCCTGCGGCCAGGGTCGCGACCAGCAGCTTCGGGTTCTCGACGGTGAGGTTCATCAGCATCACGTAGACGGGGGTGACCAGCAGCTCCAGAGCCCCGACCAGAGTTAGACAGTACAGGAGCTTGCCGCAGAACAGGGCGGACGGCGTGGCTGTCAGGCGCAGGGCGGTGGCGGTCTGGCTCTCCTCTTCCTGGATGAACGCCCGGGGCAGGCCCGCGGCCACCGAGAAGAGGATGATCAGCCAGAGGAGCACCGGCAGGACGGCCGATCCCTGGGCGCGGGCGATCCCCAGGGGACCCAGGCTGACGCTGGTCACGACCAGGGTGGTGAAGGCGAACAGGCCCAGGGTGTTCAGGGCGTAGCGAGTGCGGAGCTCGCACCGCCACTCCTTGACGAACACCGCGGCGGCCTCGCCGGCCCAGTCGGCGGCTTTCGAAGGCTTATCTACCGAGGTCGAGGCGGTCCGTGACACGGTCGATCTCCAGGGAGGAGGGGTTCGCCACCACGGCCAGGCCTCCCGGCGTCTGGTCCAGGTGCTCGCGCAGCAGGTCGCGGGTGCC
>JANOCF010000113.1:0-2247 GCA_031412055.1 Holophagales bacterium
CCGAGAAGCTGCGGCCGGCCCGTCCGCACGACCTCCACCACGGCGCTCGCCGGGCAGTCTTCGGAGCCGAGATAGATCTCTCCCAGGCGCCTGAGGAGCGGCTCCTTGCCCGGATCGACGTGGGCCGCGGCGATCTGGCTGCAGGCTCCGCCCTCCCCCACCTCGAAGAGGACGCAGTAGTCGGCGATACGCGGCACGGCGAGCCGGGCGAGGCTGGCGAGGGTGGCCTCGTAGTCCAGGGAGGCGGAGAGGATGGCGCTCGCCTCGGCCAGGAAAGCGCTCCGCTGCTGCGCGGCCTCGGCGGCCTCCTTGGCCTCCTGAAGCTCCAGCCGGGTCCGCTCCTCGACGTCGCTCATGACCGGCCTCAACGCCGCAGCCTCCGTCCGAAGCGCCCGAGCCAGAAGCCGAGCTCCTCGGCGCCGGTGAGCCAGGCCAGGAGGAGGTACACGGCCGCGTAGGTCCCCACCACGGCCAGGCCCTGGACCGCCACGTGGACATCGGGCATGGCCAGCCACAGCAGCCCCGCCGCGAGGGCCGCGGCCAGGGCCATGAGGACCAGGCGTCCGAAATCCCGCCACGGGACCGGAGAGCCGGCGAGGCTGCGCGCCAGGGCCCGGCGGAGCAGCAGCAGTTCCAGCCAGGACGCCACGCCCGAGGCCAGGGCCAGCCCTACCGCGCCTAGACGGAGCACCCCGCCTTCCGTCAATCCCGCAACCCTGGCGACCGGGATCTGGTCGAGCCAGAGCATGAGCCCAAAGCCCAGGGCCGCGGCAAGCGCCACGCGCAGGGTCGCGATTCGCGCCGGAGCCCGGGTATCGCCCAGGGCATAGAAGGTGTTCTGCAACAGGCGCGACGACGTGGCCGCGATCAGGCCGATGCTGTAGCCGCCGAGGATCATGTAGACAAGCCAGTTGTCCTCCACCCCGAACCGGCCGGCGAAGGTGCGGTAGATCGCGCCCACGATGAGGAAGCCGAAGAGCAGGAACCCCACACAGGTGGGCACGTTGAGAAAAGCGCTCTGGCGCAGCGACCGGTGTACCCGGGAGAGCAGCGCTGTGGACGCGGAGGCGTCCCCCTCCCTACGCAGCCGAGCCATCTCGGGCAGCTCCGCCGCCGCCACCGACATACCGAAGAGGCTGATCGGCAGCATGTAGAGGGTCTGCCCGTACCCCAGGGCGCTCACCGCGCCCTGGGCCAGCAGCGCGGCCAGGAAGTTGTCGACATAGCTCGCCAGCTGCACGACGCCCCGCCCTGCCACCACGGGCCCGAACGCGGCCAGGGCCTGCCTGACCCCGGGCACCCTGGTGGACCAGGAGAGACGAAAGCCGCGCATCTCGCGCGCCACCAGCGGGAGCTGCACGAGGAACTGCAGGAGCCCACCCAGGAGCGCTCCCCAGCAGGCGGCGAAGAGCAGCCGCTCCAGCATCGCGAGGGAGAAGGTCTCCGGCGACCCCAGTCCGCCCGTCCACAGCAGGGCGGCGATGATGGCGGCGTTCCACAGGGTGGGAGCCAGGTACGGGAGGAGGAAGCGGCGATGGCTGTTGAGCACACCCAGCGCCCAGGCCGAGAGGACCAGGATGCCGGTCATGGGGAAGATGATGCGCACCGTGGCCACGGTCAGCTCGTAGCGGTCCACCGGACCGGTGTCGTTCAGGAAGCCGGCGGCCAGGAGCGCGACGAGGGGCCGGGCGAGCAGAACGCCCAGGAGGGACAGGGCGGAGGCGGTCGCGAGGAGCAGCCCGAAGACGGCGCCCGCGAAGCGTCCGGCGTCCTCGCGGCGCCCCTCCTCCAGCATGCGGGAGTAGATAGGGATGAACGCGGCCGAGAGCGTGCCTTCGCCAAGCAGGTTCTGGAGCACGTTCGGAGCGCGCAGCGCCATGCGGAACACGTCGGCATGGGGACCGACGCCGAAGAATCGGGCGGTCACCTGGTCGCGGACAAGCCCCAGCAGCCGCGAGGCCAGGATGCCCAGGGCCACCGCCACCGCGCCGCCACCCCCGGCCCGAGCGGTCACCGAGGGCTGATCGGGCTCGGCGAGGATCGGGGTAGGGGTGGGCGGAGGGGGAGGAGCGACAGCCATGGAAGAGGCATTGTATGCCTGCCGGGATGGGAGTCCTCACCCCCTGTCCCCCTCTCCCATCTCCCACCCAACCCCCGCCGGGAGAGGGGGAACGTCTTCAGTCCTTGGCGGCTTCGCTTCAGCCGGGGTCGCCCGCATGCGTTCCCCCTCTCCCGGGGATGGGCGGG
>JANOCF010000114.1:0-4189 GCA_031412055.1 Holophagales bacterium
CGGGGAAGAGGTGGTCGTGGTCGGGGGCGGCAACTCGGCCGGCCAGGCCGCGGTCTTCCTCGCGCGGACCGCCCGGCGCGTGCACGTGCTCATCCGGTCGGGCGGGCTGGCGGAGAGCATGTCCAGGTACCTGATCCGGCGCATCGAGGACAGCTCGGCGATCGTCCTGCACACGCACACGCAGATCACGGCGCTCGAAGGGAGCAGCCATCTCGAGCGCGTGAGCTGGCGTGAGAATCAGGCAGGGCAGCCGGAGAAAGTCGAGACCCGCAACATCCGCCACGTCTTCGTCATGACAGGCGCCTCGCCCAGCACGCGCTGGCTCGGCGACTGCCTCGTGCTCGATGAAAAGGGGTTCATCAAGACGGGACCCGATCTATCCAAGGACGAGCTGACCGCCGCCGGGTGGCCGCTCGCCCGGTCGCCCCATCTCCTCGAAACGACTCTTCCCGGGGTATTCGCGGTCGGCGACGTCCGGGGAGGCAACATCAAGCGCGTGGCATCCGCCGTGGGGGAAGGTTCCATCGCGGTCGCCTTCGTCCACCAGGTGCTCCACGAATAAGGAGAAGACGATGGCCTCGGAAGAAACCTGCTCCCACATCGATTCGATCACGTCCGTCACGCACGAGAAGCGCCACGAATGCGACGAGTGCGTAAAGATCGGCTCGCAATGGGTCCACCTGCGGACCTGTCAGACCTGCGGCTCGACGCTCTGCTGTGACAACTCGCCGAACCGCCACGCCACGAAGCACGCAAAAGCGAACGGGCATCCCGTGATCGCCTCCGCGGAGCCGGGCGAGCGCTGGCTGTACTGCTATCCCGACGACGCCTTCGCCGAGTATTGAGCGCACCCTCAGTTAGAGGGAGCCAACATGGCTGCGGCGGCGCAGCCACAGCACGACCAGAGTCAGCAGCGCCGTTCCGAACAGAGCCGCGACGGCGGGCTGCCAGGAGTAAGGCGGCTCCGGAGAGACTGTAGGGATTGACGGCACCGCTGCGGTGATTGCGGTCGCCACGGCCGCACGGCAGGAGCCGGCATCGATCCCCGCCAGCTCCTCTGCCGGGCGGAACTGCCAGGAGCTGCCGGCCGGCGCGAGGAGCGGCCGGCCTTTCGCGGGACTTCCTTTGAGCAGGCAGTAGATATCGCCGAGCATCGAGCCATGGCTTGCGTAGTAGCCGTGGCCGAGGAAGTCGGTGCTCAGGGTCGAGGCGTTGATGGCGTCGAATCGCTCGACACCCCGGCTCGCCTCGAGCAGCCCGCCCGCGACCTCGCCGGCTCGCGGCTCTCCCCTGCGGAGGCCGCTCGACGTGATCAGTGCCCGATCCTTGTCCGAGATATAGAGCGTAACCCTCGTCGCCAGGTTCGGCAGGATCCGCATCAACCGGCTCTTGAAGGTGTCCGCCCAGACGTCGGGCGCCGCCAGGACGAGTTGGTCGACGAGCGGCAGCCGCTCGGCCCGCTCGTATCGGGCGAAGAGCGCCTCGGTGACGACGCGGTTGCCCATGCTGTGGGCAATGATGTGTACCCGGCGGATGCCGGCCTGCTTCTTTACCAGGTCGAGGAAGCGGTTGAAGGCATAGATCGACTCGTAGGAGGTGTCGTAGTCGGCCACGTAAGCGTCGACCCCTCCGCGTGACGGCCAGCTGAACAGCATCGGCACGCCGCGGAAGTCCTCGTCGACATCGAAGTCGAGGTCGTAGGCGATCTGGGCAGCTCGCTGGGCGGCCTGGGCGAAGCTCGTCTCGAAGCCGTGGACGTAGATGAAGGCCTGGTCGCGCCCGGCCGCCCGCAGCTCACGGGCCCAGGCCGCATGATCGGCCCCGAACGATCGAATCTCGGAGATGACCACGTGGTCGTCCGGATCCTCTTCCTGCAGATTGAAGGAGAAGACCCGGAGCGGCCGTTCGATCTTCCCGGACTCGTGGTTCGCAGGGAAGGTCACTTTTGCGGCGCCGACTTCGAGGGCAGGAGTGCCGTCGCTCGCGTTCTCGGCTTTCAAGCCGTCGTAGTACGAATTCGGCGAGCACCGGCCGGGAGCGTCCCATCGGGTCGTCGCCATGCGGATGCAGGGTGCCGTGCGCTTTCGGTTCGTACCGAAGTAGACCTGGACGAAGCGAAGGGTCTTGTCGACCAGCGGCGGCATTGGATCCATGGACGGCATCGACCGCGAGCCAGGAGCTGGCCGCCCCATGGGCCGGACGGATGTGTCCGGTGAGGGCGTCGCCACGGATCCGCCAGACCCCACCGGCTCCTCGCCCCCTGCAGTTGCTGGCGGCAGGGCCTGGTCGTCTGAAGGTGGAGGAGGTGGCGGGGCTGGCGGAGGCAGGGATGGAGCCGCTGTCGGAGGTGGAAGGGTTGGTGGTGGCGGTGACGGCGGCTCAGAGCCGGCGCATGCCAGCGCGAGACAGGCCAGCGCCTGAATCGCCAGCAACCTTGCTGCGTGCGCTCGCTTTCGGCTATGTGCTCTGATCGATTCGGGCATGGATCTCGCTCCCTTGGGACCGGTCATTCCTCGATAACGATCGTCCTTCCTCGATCACCTCAATGTACCACCGTTGACACGACCGCATCCGGGAAGACGGACTCCTTCCTGGTATTCCGATCTTTTGCCTGCCCATTTGATTCTTTTCAATATTTTCCGAGCGGAACCTCCAGGATCACGGCCTCCCGAAGCTCCGCGTCCGGCTTGAGGCGTCCCTGCTCGTCCAAGGCGCGGAGGTGGCTGTTGGCGAGGTAGAAGAGCGAGCCGTACGCGAGGACGCCCGTCGTCGGGATCTTGAAGAGCGGGTTGCGGCTCTCCAGGGTCTCTTCACTTTCGATCGAGTCCAGCGTGGTGTTCAGGCGGAAGCGGACGATGCGCGCGGTCCCGGCGCTGTTCTGGACGGCGACGAGACTCTTGCCATCCAGGTAGAGCCCGTCGAGGCCCGCCACGTGGACGCGCTCGGGGTGGGGGAGAGGACGGACCTGACCGGTCGCCACGTCCACGATCGAGACGCCCTTGGTGAAGTCGGCCACGTACAGCTTCCCGAAGTCCGACGAGATCGTGATGCCGTTGGGATAGATGAAGGTCCCTGAGGCGACCAGGGTTTCCAGGGCGGTTCCGCCGACCCGGAGCCGGTGAACCATGCCGCCCTTGCTGTCGGTGATGAAGACCTCGCCGCCCTTGCCGACCGCGATGTCGTTGCAGAGGTGCGGCTTGCCCGGGATGTCGTACTTGCCGAGGAGCTTCCCGGTCTTGAGGTCGTACCGGTAGAGGCTCGACGAGCCGTCCAGCTCGCCGGCAGCGGCTCCCGCGGCCGAGCACGCCCAGAGCGTCCGGCGTGCCGGATCGACCCTCATGCCGAGCACGTCCCAGAGTCCGTCCTGTCCGCTGGAGGTGAAGTCGCTCGCCTTGCCCTCCTTGTCGACCCGCACGATCTTACGCTTGTAGATGCTGCCGACGAAGAAGGCGCCGGTCTCCGGATCGTGGGCGATCCCTTCCGGGATGAGGTCCTTCTCCGGGAGGCGGAACGCCACCTTGCTGCGGCTCACCGTCCGCTGGTTGGCCGTGATCTTGGCGAACAGGGCTTTCATCTCGGGGGTCTCCCGGAGGGCCGCGAAGGCGGGGTCGTCCGGGAGATCGATGTCGAGCCCTCGTTCGACGGCCTTCGCCAGCCACTTCAAGGCCTCCGCCTTGTTGCCCGCCTTGGCGTGCGCGGTGGCCATGGCGATCCACACGCCGCCATGATCCGGAGAGGCTCCGAGCATGCGCTCGATCTGTTGAACCTCCGTCTGGGTTTTCGTCTGGGCTTCCTGAGCGGTCAGGGGTACGGCGATGGCGAGAGCGAGCAGCAGGGCGATGCGGACGATCCAGAGCGTTACGGGTCTCATGTGTCCTCCAAGCGTACGAGGACAGGGTAGCAAGCCGCTGGAAGGCCGGCAACCGCCGGATCGTTGAGTGTCCGGACGCCGAAAAGGCTCGACGTGGCGCTGGAAGGCTGTTCGTTCAGCCTTCCAGGCTTGTATGGCAAGGTAGAGGCGTGGCATTCTTCATCCAACCAAGGGCCTCCAGGAGCGGCTAGCACGCACACTGAGGCGCCACAGGATTATGCGTCAACGAGGAGGTGTAATGAATATTGGCGAGATGAACCGTAATCGGCAGGAACTCGTGCGAAAGACGAGCGCTCCGAGTACCACCCACTCCTTTGC